>CANCKG010000145.1 GCA_947378515.1 Gammaproteobacteria bacterium
AAGTGTTTCGAGCTCGTCACTGGCTAAAGTGTTTACGTGTTTATAAAAATCTTCTGTGAGTAAATCGCTTAATTGATAATCGGTTAGCGAGCGGATAACCATATTAATATGATTATTTAAATAATGATAAAAGTTTTCACCCTGCTCACAGAACGCTAAGACAATCAATTGTTCTGCGCTTAATTGTAGGATTTTTTTGGGTAGTTTAATGTCAAACGGCGTAAAACGGTTTAAAAGAGTCGAGAAATTCGTAAAAAGTGTCGTGGAGGGTTTAAATGTGGGGAATTCTTTGGCCCAACGACGACGTTGAGCGCTTTCGTAGGCACCCCCTTCGATGAGAATTCGTTCATGATGCTTAAGAATACTCTCGGTTACAACCAAGCCTGGGTAACGTGTAGTCCAGCGAGCAACGGCTGCTTTGGTGTATTCTTGTAAGGCACTAGCATAGCGTTCATTAAATTCATCCAACGCGCGTTGCTCTTTTTTTGATAATTTAAAATAAGGTAATAGAGCGATTAAATCTACGTGATCGCGTAATGGCATGAAAAATCCTTATGTTTCTAGCCCGAAGGGCTGTAAGATTATAACCCCGGGCAACGCTCAGGATTCAGACTACTCACCCAGCCTGTACCCCTGTAAGGACGAAGGCTGGTGATGCCGATAGTTGTTGCCGTTTCTTTCGCCCTTACAGAGCTTTATGTTATACGTGGTTTTTTTACCTCGGGCGTTGCTCGGGGTAAAATTCTTCCAGGCTTACAGCCTGCACCTATCACAATACCAGTTTTAACGCTTTTTGATATAAACCAGCGGCTTTTTCACTTTCACCATGGCTTAAGGCTAAATCAGCTAAAGCTTGATAAGCCACAGCAGATGGCGCGATATTGACGCTGGCTTCTAAATAACTGCGTGCCTTAGCCCAAAGATTGGTGCGAATGCATAAACGACCAAGGGTCAGTAATAATTGAGGGTCATTTTCATGGACTCCTAACCATTTTTCGGCGATTTTTAATTGCTGTTGACTGTTACTGGTAACCGCTGTGCCAAAACAAATCACTAAATCACTGTCCCAATGCTTTTTGAGCGTGTCTTTAAGAAGATCCACGGCTTTATCGCCCTGTTCGGCTTTAAGCAAGGCTTTGCTGTAAATCAACACTAAAGCAGGTGCTTGTTGGTAATGGGTAGGTACTGTCAACCAAAAATTAGTGAGGTCTTGAAGTGTATTCTTATGGCAATGATCGCGTAAGAGCGCATCATAAGCGTGTAATTGGCCATTTTCTAGCGTGTTTTGATCGATTAATTTACGCTTACGTAAGGTACTGATGATTTTTAAATAGGCATCCCACAGGCCTAAGCGTTGATAAAGGTTTTGCGCCAGCGTTAAGGCTTGTTTTTGGTAAGGATCATCGAGCAGTAAACGTTCTAATTCCGCGGTCGCCTCGGACCATTTGCTACTGTCGATTAACCATTGGATTTTAATGAGTTTGATCGCAGCTTCTGCTTCGGGTGAGGTTTCTAGGGCTTTTTTCAAATAAGCATCCCGCGCTTCACATTGATTACTCCGTTCGGCACAAAAGGCCGCGCCAAGTAAATTAACTAGCGGTAACTCAGCATTTGGATAGGCTTTATCAAAGTGTTTTTCAGCGCTGGGATAATAACCCTCTAAGGTTTCCAATACTGCTTGAATGGTTAAGTTATTGGAGCGTGTTAAACGTTTTTTGGAGCGATACGCATGCCACTTAGCGCCGATACTGCCGACTCCGCGCCATATTTGCGCGACAAACAGTAGTATGGCAAAGAGGAGTAACCATAAAATAATACCAAACCATAAAGGTGTTTCCAGCGTCCATTGATGATAGGCCAATAACATATAACCAGGATCTTGGGCGATATTGACACCGGCCCAGACTGCGAGACTTAAAATAATCAGCAAAAAAATTAACCGTTTCATACCACGGCTCCGACAGGTGTCGCTTTACTCACCGCACCAGTGACTACTTTCACTGGTGCGGTATGATTCATTTGCAGACTATTACTTTGTTGCAAATCATGAATGCTTTGTAATAACGGCGTTAAATCAGGGGTATTCGGGGCAATATTGACAGTTGCCAGAGCGGTTAATTGAGCGTTTAAAGCTATTGTCGCTTGTTCATTATCGGCAAAATAATGTTGTAGCCAGATTTTAGCTTGATTGAGGCTGTATTGATATATGGCTTGGTTGTGTTGTAAAACGGCCCATGAAGCTTGTTGCAGCATCAAACACAGATTTTGCCGTAAAAATTGCTCTTGCTGAGGATTCAATAGCGGCGTGATCGTTTGATCGCGATGCCGTATGATAACCAAAGATTTTAAGGTTTCCATCGAGACGCGTAAGCCTTGGGCAAACCAGGTTTCATTTTGCGGGGTTGTTGCGAGTGCTTTGGTTTTGAATTGTGCCGTTTTATCTGCTAGCGCAAATAGGGGTAAATGCTGTACTTGGGCGCTTACAGCGGCTATTTGGCTTAATAAACCCACTAAATCGGGTTGCGCAATCGCTTGCAGTTTGACTAAAGTGAGCGCTAATTGATTGCGCAAATGAAAGACATTGGCATCGGTTTGGCGACTCAAATGATTGTCAGCGGTTTGTAATAACGTAATGGCGGCGGGAATATTGTCATTGTAGTTTAAGGTTAAATTGGCTTGAACCACAGTGTGTTCGACATCATTCAGGGTGTTATCTAATGCTTGTTCAGAATCTGAGGCTTGTGAACGATTAAAGGCGCGTTCGAGATTGGTTAATTGATCCGTTTGTTGAGCGACTTGATTTTTTAATTGGTTGAAAGCCGTACTTAATTCAGTGGTGGTCAATTGCGTTTGACTGAAACTGTTTTGCAACTGACTGTAGTTATTACGACTCTTTTTTTGTTGATGAGCTAACTGGAACCAGCAAGTCACGGCAATGAGAATCGCGAGTAAAGCGAGCCAACTGACGATAGAGCGGGTGCGTGGTTTTCGTGTTTTGGTGGGTTCAATCGATACAGTAGGTTCATCGGTGATCATGGGCGTTCCTTAATGGCTAAAATAGCGGTAAATAATGCAGATTCTGACACGTGATTGACGCATATTATATGTTTAAAGCCTAAACGGATAGCGTGCTTGTATAAACGTTCTGAGCTCACCATCAGGATTTTTTGTAAAATCCAGGCTAATGTTGCTTTGGGTGTCTGGCTTAAGACGGTGTCTAATGCTTCACTACTGGTGGTCACGAATACGGGCTGACCGTCATTTTGCCAGATTTTTAGCAACTGTGCGAGGTCAATACTTTGTGTTACGCGTTGATAGCAAGATAATTCGCTAACGATCGCACCTCTGGTGATTAATGCCTGTTTTAAAAACTCACGTCCGCCGACCCCTTTGATTAGCATGATAGCTTGCTGGGCGATGTTTTGCAGCGGCGCTAAAGCGAGGATGCCTTCACTGGAAGCAATCGTGGGCGTGATGATAGGACTTATGGTGTGTGTCGCTAAAGCTAAAGCGGTGCCAGCACCGATGGTAATCAAACGTGGTTGACTGGCCAATGGTTGTGTAAATACGTTGAAAAAGCCACTGACTGCGTTGGGA
>CANCKG010000146.1 GCA_947378515.1 Gammaproteobacteria bacterium
GCTTGCAAAGTTAGGTGGTTTTCTTGGTCGAAAAAATGATAAGCAACCTGGCATGACTTACATTTGGCGAGGTTGGGAAAAGTTAACTGAGCTCGCCAAACTTTGGTTAATACTTAATAATGAGGGCCTGACTTATGGGTAATAGTCAGCTTTAAAGTTACAGGTGTTTGAGAGCAGGCTGTGAAGGCCTGCCGCAACAAATTAGCAGCCTAGGTTGGATTTTTTGGGCCACGTTTAACCGGTTTGTTGACGCGCTTTTTAGGCGTCTTAGCCATGGGTTTGGTCAGCGCTTTATCGACGGGTTTTTTAGACGGTTTACTCTGACCTTGCTCTTGGCCTTTACGCTTATGGTATTTACTCAACAGTTGTGGCTTTTTGACGTCAGATTTGATATAAGGATTATCACTATTACGTAAATGAATTCGCACCGGAGTGCCTGTTAGATCTAATTGTTCGCGATAGAATTTTTCTAAGAAGCGTTTATAGGATTCGGGAATGACTTCGGCTTGCGTACCATGAATCACGATAATCGGTGGATTATGACCACCCATATGGGCATAACGTAATTTAATGCGCCGCCCCTTGCTTAAGGGTGGTTGATGCTTCATGATCGCCGCCTGTAACATTTGGGTTACTTTGGCGGTCGTGACATGAACATAAGCGGCCAGATGGCATTTAACAATTTCATCAAATAAATTGCCAACACAAGTACCATGTAAAGCTGAAATAAACAAGATTTTGGCATAATCTAAAAAAGTTAATTTATAATCTAATTGAACTTTTACCCGTTCTTTTTGTTCATCACTCAAGCCATCCCATTTATTAATAGCTAACACTAATGATCGACCCGTTTCTAACGCAAATCCTAACAGATGCAAATCTTGATCAGTAATGCCTTCTTGGGCATCAAACACCATCACCACCACTTGCGCCGCTTCAATGGCTTGCAGGGTTTTGATTACCGAGAATTTTTCGATATGATCGTCGATCCGGCCACGACGCCTAACACCGGCTGTATCGATAATGGTATAAGCTTTACCCTGACGTTCAAACGGAATCGAGACGCTATCACGGGTCGTTCCTGGCATATCACACACCACGACCCTATCTTCACCGAGCATACGATTAACCAACGTCGATTTGCCGACATTAGGCCTGCCGATAATAGCAAATTTAATTGAGGCTGCTACCGATTTACTGGGCGGAGTTTTATCTGCCGGTGGTAAGACTTGTTCTAATAAGGGTCCAACACCACGGCCATGACTGGCAGAAATGGGCAGCGCATCGCCTAAACCTAATTGGTAAAAATCGCCCAAGACGGTCGGCAATTGTTTGACACCATCAATTTTATTGACGATTAAAATAATTTTTTTATTTAATTTACGCAAATGCTTGGCAATGGCGAAATCATCGGGTAATACGCCATCTCTGGCATCGACCAAAAAAAACACCAGATCGGCTTCTAAAATCGCTTGTTGACTTTGCTCGGCCATCAAGCCTGCTAACAAATCTTGATAATGTGATGCTAACCCTCCTGTATCAACCACGATGTATTTACGGTCACCACAATAACCTTGACCGTATTGACGATCACGCGTCAATCCAGGCCGATCACCGACAATAGCATCTTTGCTATGGGTTAAAACATTAAACAACGTCGATTTACCGACATTAGGGCGCCCTACTAAAGCAATAACAGGTAACATGATGAGTTGATTCTCTACTTCGTATCTTAATAACACGAGGTCTAGGTGAATAAATAATGGCCGAAATGCTTGTACTATAAGTCTGCGTGAAATCACATATTTTATAAGCCAAGTTTAGCCCGCGACTTCGACGGCAGGTCCCACCAGGGTAGTGACAACTAAAGCCCTGGCAGTGGTTAAAGAATATATTTAAGCACGAATCGCGGCTAATTTACCGGCGCTATCGAGGGAATACACGGTGGTTTGATTCACCAACGGCGTACTATAAATGGGGTTTTTAGTAGGTTGAATATGATTCAAATATTGCCCTGTGCTCGCCGCTATAAAGTGCAGATAACCTTCTTTATCGCCTAAGACAAGATTATGATCCAGCACAGCAATACCGGTTAAAAAACGCCAGCTCAAATTCTTTTGTTGCCAGAGTACATCACCATTGAGCCGATTAAATGCACTCAATGTTCCATCGGCTTCAGGCACAATCAGTGCATTATTCACCAGCGCCAAATTCACATAAGCCGATAACGGTTTATGCCATAAGATATCACCATTTCGACTATTTAAAGCCGCTAACTGGCCTTGATAGGTCGCAGCGAATAACACACCATTAGACACTATTAACGTGGAATCAATATCGATCATCCGTTCAATTTCGGCAAAGCCATTAGGATTAGCAATGACTTGTTCCCACAATTCATTGCCCGAGCGACTATCAAGCGCTACCACCACCCCATCGGCGAAACCGGCATATAAAGTATTGCCCTCTAATAACACCGCACTACTAGCTCGCAATACGAGCGTTGGACTGCCATGATTATAGGTCCAAAGCAAAGCACCATCACGATTGCGATAAGCGGCAATCACACCATCGATCGTTTTTAAGTACGTCGTATCGGCTGTCATCACGGGTGTCGCTAACACTTGATTGTGCACTGGGATTTGCCATAAGACTTTACCTGTTTGACTATCGAGCATGAATAAATTGGCGCGTCCATCGACCAATGCTAATTGTGATCCATTGGTACCAATGCCACTTTTACCACTGCTTTTTAATTTCATGGTAAAGACATTATCGCCATTCGCGCGTGTCGCGACCACCTTCGTATCATTATCGACGCTGTAAATGACGCCATTTGCATAAGCCGAATTTAATTGCAGATACGTCTCATCACTGCCATCGCCGACACTTTTTTGCCACAACACAGTCGACTTGGTAGCGATAGTGGCGGTCGGTAACGACGCTGGCAATGGCGTATTATCGGTACCAAACGTATTTAAAATCCCACAACCGCTTAAGGTGCCAGCAAGGATTGACAAACACACTATACGTTTTAAAAGAATCATTTTGTAATCACTTAATTATAAGTCACAGACTTAAGACCAAAGGCCTTAAAGAATTTAGCCCCTGGCAACGCCTGGGTACAATAAAAGACAATGTCCGAGGTACAATCAGACATCAATCGCGATATTATTGTATTTCATTTGCAATAACGAGCGATTCATCGCACTAACCGGCAATACCTCAAGTGCCCCTTGGTACGCTTGCTTGGCAGCACTAATATTATTCATGGCGATAAAAGCATCCCCCTTGATTTCTAAAATAGGCGCCAAATAATCTGTTGAAGCAATCTTTTGCAAGGTTGTTAATGCCGCTTCCGGTTGTTTCAGGGTGATTTGCAAACGAGCATAACGCAAACCGGCTATCGCCTGTAAGGTCGGTGAAGAAGCTTGTTCCATCACCCACTTTAATTTTTGCATCGCGTCTGGATAAGCACCCTGAGTGATAGCATTATGCGCTAATAGCAAGGTCGCTAATTTAGCATAAGTACTGCGCGGATAACGTTCGATTAAATAGTGCGCCGATTGCTCTGCCGTAACAGGATCATT
>CANCKG010000147.1 GCA_947378515.1 Gammaproteobacteria bacterium
CGCTTATAGGGTCACCCTAGATGGTAAAAGTTTTCGTGGTGAACATGAGGGTAATGAAACTATAAAAATGGGGGGTAAAATTTAACTTGAAATCGACTCATTTTTAACGAAAAATAGGGCTCTTTTGATACGCTATTTTGCTCACTTTAAGTGGGTGCATTAGGGTGATGACAGGTGGGTGCTTTAGGGTGATGATTCACACGATCCTCGAGGCATGACTTAAAATATAAGAAAATACATTGCTGCACGGTGAAGATATGACCAATGCTGTTGAATCTGTTTCTAAAGCCCATGATCTTTTTTTTAAAATGGCAATGACTGATTGTCGAGTGGCGCTTGATTTTTTTAATGCTCATTTACCGGCGGATTTATTGGCTATCGTTGATCTTAATTGTTTGGAATTACAAGCGACCAGTCATGCTGATGATTTACGCAGTGAACGCACTACCGATATGACATTTATACCCATCGCACCTTAAGGCGCGATGGGTATAAATTTAAAATAGAGGTATACCGCTCGCCATGGGCACACTTTAAATCGCTAATCTCGCATCTTCATTGGCGAGCGGTATATACCCATCGCACTGGAAGGTGCGATGGGTATAAATTTAAAATAGCGCTATACCGCTCGCCATAGGCATACATTAAATTGCTAACCTCGCATCTTCATTGGCGAGCGGTATAGAACGAAAATCAATGGCAAAGAATCTTTTTTGAAATTGATTGTCGAGCATCAAAGCGTACCTGTTAGATTGATGCCTGCTCGAGTTGAAAAATACTGTATCAATTTCATTAAAGCGCTACCACTAAAATTGCACGCTAAAAGCATAATCCCTCAAGCTTAAGTGCAAGCAATCATGGTGGTGCAGTTCGCTAATACCTTCTGGTGTGCCAGTGAAGATGATATCGCCAGCGCAAAGTGGAAAATAGTGACTGATGTAAACGATAAGCTCGATGGGTGGCATCATCATCTGTTGCCCCATGGCTTGCTGACACATGCGATCATTGATGCTAGCACTAAACGATTGTTGTAAATAATCGGTCATATCGCTTAACGCAATCCAGGGGCCAATAATCGCAGCATCGGGAAACACTTTACCAATGGTCCACGGATGACTTTGTTTTTTTAATAGAGTTTGCGTCGTGCGTAGGGTCATGTCTAGGCCAATCGTCACGGCATTAATGCAGTGTGGTGCTTGTTCGTGATTTAAACGGTAGCCACCGTGGGCTAATTGCAACACCAATTCCACTTCAGGATGAACGATTTCAGTAGCTTCTCCTGGAAAAGTTGCTTGTAATGTTTCTCCCCAGGCATATGCTTGTTTTAAGACACTCGGTGGCTTTAAAAATAACACCGGTTTTTCAGGTACCGCATCGCCTAATTCTATGGCGTGCGCTAAATAATTTTTCCCCACACAAATAATTTTATCCATAACTTAAGCTGCTTGAAAAGGTTGATATTGTGGGGTTTGCGTCACGCAAGTCAAGGTTTTATCATCGCAAGTGAAGGGCCCGATCCAAACGTAATCAACGGTGTTAGGAATTAAATCATAATTATACTGATACTGTAAATTGTTTATCGGCCATGATGTAATCCAGGAAAAGGGTACGACATTGGATGGGTAAGAAGTAGAGGTATAGGATGAATTCGGTGAGATAGTGCCTACTTGAAAGCACCAATTAATTTGATTAGTATCCGTAGACCAGCTGCAGCCAGGCAGTAAACAACCAGCATCTCCACCAATGCTTTTACGCCAATAGATCCAATTGTAAATCATGTTATATAAATAATTTTGGCCAATGGCAATCGACTGGCCAATCGTGAACGCGATAGGTTCTATCACTGTTCCTGCCATAAATGGATTTTGGGTATAATTTTGGCCTTGATCTTCTATGCCATTTTGGCAATTCAAATCAGGGCTAATCGTGGCCACACCATATAAATAAATGCCATACACGGTAATGGGTGCACCGGTTTTATTGGTTAAATTGATATTTGACACACTATTATTGGCTAAATCATGACCCGACATGAAAGCCAACGCATTTAAATCTTTCCGGTGGTTCAAAGCAATCGTGGCTGAGACAATACCAGGCAACAGAAGGATTAACACAAGTAATACAATACTTTTTTTCATGCGACTAAGGCTCCAGCGTGATCATTGTGGAAACGGGACATTTTGCGCCGTAGCAACGGAACAGGTGAGGGTTTGATCATTGCATGTAATAGGACCAATATAACTGTAGTGAGTCACTAAATCATAGTTATAACCTTCACCCGTCATTAAATTTGCGTACGGTGGCACACTGGCAGCCGCCGTGGTGTCAGTTGAAGGAGACATGACACCCAGATAGATGCACCATTGATCAGCAGGGGAAGCATCGCCACTCCAACTACAGCCTGGTAGCATGCAAGGTAACGTGGTTGATGGTTGGTTACCATAATAAATCGCGGTATAAAGCATATTGTATAAATAATTTTGACCAATAAGCACGCTTTGATTGGTGTTAAGTGGCATCGGTGTCACAAATGCTCCCGCGGCATGCGCTGGCGTTCCTGAATATAAAACAGTGGGCGACGTACAATCACCGTTGGTAGACGCGAATTGATTGACATAGACGCCATAGACCGTGATGGCCGCCCCGGTTTTATTTTGAATGCTAATATTGGAATAAGTATTATTAACCACATCTCTAGCCGTCAGTAATTGGGGCTTAAGATTATCGGCACTTACCCATGATGCACACAATAACAAGGCGCTACCAAACAAGGCATGAACATTTCTTTTCATCATCCATTCCTTAAAATTTATAATTCACGCCAAGTTTGAAAAGATTGACATGTAAATCCACCGATGTTGTCAAAGGGCTGGATAAGGAATTAGGGTTAATACCAAAACCCCCTGCTGAATTTTCCACCGTACTGGTTGTTTCAACCGTACCCAGATTTAAATATAAGTATTCGGCACTGAGGCTTAAGTGTTGCGCTAGCGGAAGTTCAAAGCCCGTGCCAAGCGTCCAACCCAGTTGATTGTTGCTATTGCTACTGTTTCCCGTACCTGTCAGGGAACTGGTGTCGCTAAAACTATTGGCTACTTTAACATTTGCAATAGCCAAGCCACCGGTAGCATAAACCATTATTGGCCAGGCAGTGGGGGGTGTCAAACCAACGCGTCCTCGGATAGTCGATAGCCAATTGGTACTGACCGATGTTTGCAAGCAATAGTCGCCGGAACCTGATGGATACACCATGTTATTGGTAGTATTGGTTTCGCTTAAATGAAAGGTGCTATAGTCCATTATCCAGCCTAGTGTGATCAGCGGTGTAAAAATGAAATTATCACCAAACTGGATTCCCATGATTGGCGTGATGGGTTGAGGAGAATTGCTGCCGCTTTGACTGACTGAATTAATGTCGGTGGTTGTAGAAAAATAAGAAGCGCTCGTCACTGAACCAGCGGTTGTTTTCATATCGGCACTCGTCAATGTCCCACCTAAGTAAGCACCAACATAAGGTCCTGCCCAGTTAAAGTCAGTGGGTGGCTTGAGGCCGAATA
>CANCKG010000148.1 GCA_947378515.1 Gammaproteobacteria bacterium
AAAAAAAGAACGCGCTAAAGGTATACTTGGTGGCTATGTCACCACCGACGACAGTCACCACCATCATACAAGGCATTAAATTTTAGTTGCTTTGGAAATTGTTTCAGATACTTCACTGCCTGCTTGAGCACTGGGCTTGTCAATTAGACCAGTTATCGCATTAGAAACACTGGTTGTTAAATGCCCCGCTGCCACGCCCATCGCCGACATTAAGCCAAACCAAAACAATGGTGCGACAATCTGCATAAAGCCAATGATCATCGTCACTAAAATAGCGTTCGGCGTGTGGTTATCGAACCAATTGGTGCCGTACAGTGCTTGTGTTAACGTGCTATCGGTCCAAGCGACTAAGTGCCAAATGTAGGACCAGAAGATTAATGAAAAAATAATGATCGCTCCGGTTACAAAGCTCGCTGGCTTATAGCCTGAAAACACAAGCACTATCGGCATGAAGCTAAAGACCATCAGTAATAACAAGGCTTGGACAATGGGTGCTGCTTGTGAAATGGCGTACAGCGTCGGATACGTTTCCAATTCACTCAAAATAATCCCGGCATCAGCACCGATATGGGAGTAGCCATAATCCGATGGCAAGCTTGGCCCACTGACACTCGAGTATGTGCCATTGTTATTGATGATCCGCTTGATCACATCATCTTGGCGCTTATCATCATTGAAATAATCTTGGTATTTCGTGAAAAAGTCCGTCGGTAACGCATTAGCCAATCGACTCTTTAAGCCATTACCCGGACTGGCCCACCACGCATTACAATCAGGCGAACCATAAGCCGGTGGATGATCTTGATTGGCTTTGGCATTGATGTCATGCGCAGGATCATAAGTAAATCCTTTGATTGGTTGTGTGGCTTGTAGCTTTGAGTAATACGCCGCTTGAAAACCGTGCGACCCGAGCCATTCGGTGTCATCTGCTCCATATTGCTTCACCGCATTTTGTACAGTGGTCGTTTCAGGCGCATCGGTTTTGGAATCCGTCAAAAACTGTGCTTTAGAAGGCAAATAACAATCTCGTTCAAATTGGCGTAATTCTTGACTAAGCGTTGGATCAGTCACTTGGGCCATGTCGACTTGGGTGACCATTTGCCGATAATTGGGAATGCAATTGACCGTGGCATCGGCCGCTGCTGTAATGCCTGCACTCACCGACAACACCCCATACCACCACAGAGGAACCCGAATATCGCCTGTCGGCACACTGAAGGCTTGGTCATAAGTGGTGCCGGTATCACCCGGCGTATACGTCTTGCCCGATTGACAGCTGGACGTGAACGATACTTCACTAGCATCGAGCTTCATCAACGGCGCCACACCGAAAAATATCATCAGCAACATACCGATTATTCCCACTTCCATCCGCCGTAACGATGTCCCTGACGCACTCTTTGTTTCTTGCGATTCATAGGGTTCAGCCATGTTTTTGATGATCAAGCCTAAAAAAGGCAAATAAGCTAATCCTGTTTGGCTGAGTAACGACCACAGTTGATCATACAGTTGCCAACCCATTAACGTGGTATAAAGCTCAGGGAAGCTTTGCACGCCGACACTCATGGGCTTTGCTCCTGAGTGCTACCTGTCACAGCACCCTGTTGAATGAAGGGTTGGGTCGATTTCACAGATGGTTGATTGACATCTGCCTGTTGTTGGCTCTGGTTGTAGGCCAACACTTGACTGACCGTATCTGAGGTCATTTCTTTACGCAACTGTGCTTCAAATGCTAAAGATTGCATTTCTTTATCGAGTGTCGTCATGGCATGATCGAGAATTTTTTGCGCTGGTTGATTGTCAGCAATAATCGGCACTTGGCTACCTGTTTGTAAAATATGCCGCGCCATCAATGCCCTGCTCATCACTTTTTGACTAGCAGCTTGTTCGGCTAATTTATTGATGACGATACTTTGCTGGGTCGAATCCATCCGGTAAATCGCTTGAATCACTTGCGGGCTGATAATCACGCCATCGGCTGATACTTGGTTAAGATTATCCGTAGTAAGTGGAGCCACTCCCGTCACTAAATCGGTTAAACGTTTGCGAATATTCTCAGTGCAATAATCTTGATTTTGCAGTGAACAGCTACTGATCCATGGCAATAAACCGCGCCCTGCCACAGCACTTTGTTGGTTTTGGCAACTCGCATCTCCCGTGCAGGTGGTAATGGTTTGATCACCCACCACATTAGTAATCCATTTTTGTGCCGCTTCGGGATTAACAAAATTAACCGCTAATTCAGTTCCAGCAGGCGCCGGATTATTCGACGTTAAATCACGATTGAGTAAGGCATTAAATCCTGCCTTAACCGTATCGGACACGACATGTACTGGTGGTTGATCTTTACCACCAGCATACGTGCCATCATCAGTCTTTTTACCTTGCACCCAAGGCACACCATCGTCACCGCTGTGGCTATCGATAGCTTTTTTCGCTTCATTGATATCTTCATCGCCAGATGCGGTGAGCGACAAATGCTTTTTCCATTGATTATTGACTGATAGCGTCGCCCAATCTTGATAAGGATTTTTACCTTGACTGATTTCTTGCTTCACTTGCTCACACGCTTTGGTCGAAACAGCTAACTGATTATGCGCACCCAGCAAGGTATTATTAATCAAGTTATAAAGACTGGGATCGGCTTGCGCAATCATGTACATCGGCACTTCGGCGATACTACCTTGCATATTAGCGATAATCGTTTGACTAATATTCTCGGCACTACTGGCAAAGTTTTTAAACGTATTGGTAATCGATTTCAGCGGATTAAATGCCCCACAGCTATAACCAGACCCTAAATCTGCGCCGGCATTCAAATCCATTTCTTGGGTCGATGCCACCGGTGGCATACTGTAATTATCGGAGCCACCGATTTTGTAATACAGTGAATTATCTTGATCGCCGAGAGGAATCATATCGGCTGCTTGCGCCAAGCCACTTACCAATAACAGCACCATCAATACTGAATATTTCATAGCAGCCTCATGAGTGAATTCTGGACGAAAAAAAAGCCAAGGGTTAGTTGGCTTTGAGCATTTATAGACTTTTAACTATTTTATGAATTTAAAATGATAATATCTAAATTTTTATAATCTAAAATCGATAATGGCAAGCCCTCATGATTACAAAGACCGTTGCGTATGCATACCACCACATGGGTATTCCAACTACGCAAAAAGGCCCGGAGAAAGATACAGCTCAACGTTTAAAATGTACACTTCGGGCGGTGGCAACAGTGAATTTCGAGTTCAATATCATCGATTTGAAGAAGGCAGCACTTTGCATCTTGCAATTAAAACCATGCCCCATGTTGCATTTAAAGTAGGCTGCATTGACGACGCTATCAAAGATAAAAACGTCATTCTCGGCCCCTACTTTCCTATTGAAGGTTTTAGAGTAGCTATTATCCTTGATGAAAACAGTGGCGTACCCATTGAGTTTATTGAAACCGATTTAACTGAAGAAGAAATTTGGTCAGATCCTAAAGGAAAATCTGTCATTTATCCAGATGGACCATGATAATCACGCCCTAC
>CANCKG010000149.1 GCA_947378515.1 Gammaproteobacteria bacterium
GTGATTTGATCAACATTGGCACCTAAAGATCCCATCATGTCAGGCAGAGCCACATTCACAATCGTCATATCCAGCACTTCGATGATCGCGACCAACATCACCGTCAAGGCGATCCACCAACGATACCGATAACTATCGTCGGCGTTGTGAATGCGTAATTGCAGCAAAGATTGAATATTCATCACACAGTATTCACACTGACGCTAGCACTCGCGCCAACACGCAAAGGATAATCGGGATCATCATCACCGATACGGATCCGTACGGGAAACCGTTGTGTCACCTTCACCCAATTACCGGTGGCATTCTCAGGTGGCAACAACGAAAAAATCGCTCCCGAACTTTCGCTGATACTATCCACCACTCCAGAAAAAGCATGATGACTGTACATATCCAAACGAACATTGACTTTTTGACCTGGTTTGATACGCTCTAATTGTGTTTCTTTAAAATTGGCATCAATCCACCACTGACTCATATCAACAACCGAAAAGACTGCGACACCAAGGTTCACCACATCACCGACACGCAGGCTTAAGTTCTCTACCACACCAGTTGCAGGAGAAGTCACTTGACTGTACTGAAGCGCTAATCGTGCCTGCTCAACAGCTGATTTTGCTTGTTGCAACGTAGCATTCGCACTTCCCGTGGAACCTAAATTAGCCCGTGCTTGTTTTAGTTGCGCTAAAGCCCCACTTTCAACTGCTTTAAGTTCTTGGATTCGCCCGGTGGCATCGTCAGCAGCTTGTTTAGGCAATACGCCTTTGGCAGCTAAAAGCAGTGTCCTAACACCGTCTTGCCTGGCGGTTAACGATGCTTGAGCCCGTTGCGTGACGACTTGTTCGGCATTTTCAACCGCCGCACTGGCCGCAGCCACTTGTTGTTCAGCCAAGGTATAATTCGCTGTTGCCGAATCGAGCGCTACTTGAAAAGGCTTAGGATCAATCGTAAAAAGTAATTGGCCTGCTTTGACAGCTTGGTGGTTTTGAACGTACAGATGCTGTACGGGGCCGGTTACTTGCGCTGCAATATTGGCGACATTAGCTTCTACATAAGCATTGTCCGTACTAGGAAAAAGTGTGCTGTAGCGCCACCAAACGATACTCAGGACGAGAATACTGATAACACCCACACGGATGAGTTGACGTTGTGATAATGAACGAAGCATGACTTCCTTACCTGAGGAACGTGAATTAAACGATATTGAAACAGTATAATATACCGCTCGCCATTCAAGATGCGAAGTTAGTGATTTAATGTGTGCCTATAGCGAGCAGTATATCTCTATTTTAAATCTATACCCATCGCACCTTGAGATGCGATGGGTATAGAGGCTTCAGCGAGAATTGCTGGGAGGTGATACAAGGAAATTACCGTTTTCCATTAACATGCTAAACTGGAAGTTTTTAGCATTCAGCATACCATGGATTTTACACTAACTTAGGAGCTAGCACATGAATCGACCAATTGTTCGCATGACCGATTTACCACTACAAAACAAAGTATTAGTCATTCGCGAAGACTTCAATGTACCGCTTGATGCTAGTCATATCACCTCTGATGCTCGCTTAATCGCTGCCTTACCTACGATTCACTTAGCGCTGCAGAATAAGGCTGCCGTTGTTTTATTATCACATTTAGGCAGACCCGTTGAAGGCCTATGGCAAGAAAGTTTGTCTCTAGCGCCTGTCGCGCTCCGGCTTAGCGAATTATTACAGCAGCCGGTGCGTTTTGAGCGTGACTGGTTAAACGGTGTTTCAGTAAATCCTGGTGAAATTGTCTTATGTGAAAACATTAGATTCAATGTTGGTGAAACAGCCAATGATCCAAGCTTAGCTAAAAAATTAGCGGCCTTAGGTGATATCTATGTCATGGATGCCTTTGCTACCGCGCATCGGGCAAGCGCTTCCACTACCGGAGCTGTCCACCATGCAGCGCAAACCTGTGCCGGCCTACTATTCATGCAAGAACTTGAAGCGTTATCCCAAGCACTTATCGCGCCGGTAAGACCCATCTTAGTGATTGTGGGTGGCGCTAAAATCTCGACGAAATTGCAATTATTAGCTCAACTCAGTGATACAGCCGATTTAATTCTAGTCGGTGGTGGCATTTTAAATACGTTTATGGCAGCTAGTGGCTTACCGATTGGTGCATCGCTGGTTGAACGTAATTTAATACCCGAAGCCACAGCCATCATAAAAAAATTACACGTACGGGGTGCTAGTATCCCCATGCCAACCGACGTGGTCGTTGCCAAGCAGTTTGCTCGTGGTGCCATTGCCACCATCAAACCGGTTGCTGACGTTGCCGACGACGATCTTATTCTCGATATCGGGCCTGACACCGCTGCGGCTTGGGCATTATTGATTCACACCGCTAACACTATTATTTGGAATGGACCAGTGGGCGTCTTCGAATTTCCACATTTTGCGCATGGCACGCGCATCATCGCTACTGCCATCGCTGAATCGCATGCTTTTTCATTGGCCGGTGGTGGCGATACGATCGCCGCAATCGAAAAATTTGGAGTAACACGCCATATTTCTTATATTTCCACTGGCGGCGGCGCTTTTCTTGAATATTTAGAAGGAAAAACATTACCGGCTGTTGCAGCGTTACAAGATGCGTATAAAGCTATTTGCAGGAACTAGCAGATGACTACTTATCACCGCACCTTTCCGAATACTCGCTTACGACGCACTCGCACCAACGATTTTTCCAGACGTTTATGCCGTGAACATACCCTCAGCGTCGATGATTTAATTTACCCTGTATTTATCGTCGAGGGCACTAAGCAACGTCAAGAGATTCCGAGCATGCCAGGCATCGAACGCTTGAGTATCGATGAATTGTGCATAGAGGCCGAGTACCTAGCCAAATTAGGTTTGCCGGCACTAGCGCTATTTCCCGTTACTGAGCAGGCTAAAAAATCGCTCGATGCCGCCGAAGCTTATTCTGACCAAGGTTTATTACAACGCGCTGCCCGCGCTTTAAAAACTGCTGTACCACACATGGGTTTGATTGCCGATGTCGCACTTGATCCCTTTACTCTTCATGGTCAAGATGGCTTGATCGATGATACTGGTTATGTGTTAAACGATGAAACCGTGGCTGTATTAATCAAACAAGCTGTATCACAAGCCGCAGCTGGCTTTGATATCGTCGCGCCTTCCGATATGATGGATGGCCGCATTGGTGCGATTCGCACAGGTTTAGAACAAGCAGGATTCATCCATACCCAAATTCTAACCTATTCGGCTAAATACGCCTCCCACTTTTACGGGCCGTTTCGCGATGCCGTTGGTTCTAGCACCGCCTTTGGTAAAAAAGACAAGAAGCAATACCAAATGGATCCCGCCAACAGCCACGAAGCACTTCATGAGGTGGGCTTAGATTTAGCCGAAGGCGCCGACATGGTTATGATTAAGCCAGGTTTAGCTTATTTGGATATTCTCTATCGCATAAAACAGCAATTCCAAGTGCCGAC
>CANCKG010000150.1 GCA_947378515.1 Gammaproteobacteria bacterium
TAAAATGGCTGTCTTAAAGGAGCCACTACTATTCGTGGTTAAATAGCGATTATCGGTCGCCAATTGCCCACCCCGTTTGGTATAGAGATTGGGCGTTAAGGTCATATCGGTGCTGGGCGCAATATTCCAATAAAACGGCGCACTTAAAAACCAACCACCATTGGTCGTGTGGCCGTAAGAGGGCATGAGAAAGCCAGTCATGCGGCGTTTATCGAGCGGAAAATTAAAATAAGGGCTATAAAACACTGGGACATTTTTTACATACAAAGTAGCAGAATGGGCGACACCGCGACCACTTTGGTGATTCAAATCGATGGTTTTCGCTTTGATGTGCCAGCTGCCGGATAACGGTGCACAGGTCGAATACGTGGCATCGATTAAATGAAATAAACCTTTGGAGACTTGATTGAATTCCGTCGCACTACCTTGAGCAATGATGCCATGAACGCTACAATTAGTCGGGCTTACTGGCGTAAAATAGATTGGTTGAAAATTCAAACCTATCCGGTAAAGAACATCAAAATAAGCGGCGGTATTGTCGGTGACATTCAGCGTCGCTGAATTGCCGATAGCCATTTTACTAGGTTCGCGCATCACCACATTCGCTTGCAGGTTTATTTGTTCCAAGGTATTAGTGCGAGAATCGCGTACTAAATACACGGTATCGGCACGAATAAAGCGTCCCGGTTGGGTCATGGTGACGCCACCTGATAGCGTCGAAATTCCGTTATTTTGCACGTCAGAAGCAGCGGCATTGATCGTTAGCGCTTGATTGATATCAAGCGCTAAATTGGTATCGCTCGAACCTAAATTAGGTTCGATATATTGCCCACCACAGCTATTAGCAGTCGGATCACTCTGCCAACCTAGTTGTTGAGCCGCTTCCTCTGGGCTAAATTGCGTCACATCTTGGTCAGCACGCGCACTAGCACTGCTAGCTAAACAAAGCCACAAGCTGATGGTTAATGGTTTTAGCTTAAATCGCAGCCCCATCCTTAAATATCCAAATGTTCGCATGTTAAAGCATTTTGTTCGATAAACGCTTTGCGTGGTTCGACATTATCGCCCATTAACGTGGTAAAAATCTGATCAGCGGCAACTGCATCTTCGATTCGCACTTGTAATAAGCGTCTGGTATCGGGATTCATCGTCGTATCCCATAATTGTTCCGGATTCATTTCACCCAAACCTTTGTAGCGTTGAATGCCAAGGCCACGCTTGGCTTCACTCATTAACCAGTGAACCGCGGCTTGAAATGTGTGGGCTGAAGCTGTTCGCTCGCCACGCCTAACGATACTCTCACGCGTCATTAAATCCGCTAATTGCTGCGTTAAGGTATTAAGATACTGATAATCCCCCGAATCAAAAAAATCTTGATTAAAGTGATGGATATGTTGTTCGCCATTTTCTAAGACATGCAAGACCGGTAAATAGGTATGTTGTTCGGCGTTGAATTGTGTTTCAAAACGATACAGGGTGCTGCCAGTGGCGGCGAGTTGTAAATGCCGTTGCCAGGCTTCACAGAAATCGTGCATCCAGATGGCGTCGGTTAATTGAGCATGGGTCGGCAAGTGATTCATTTCCACTAAGGTATCGAGGGCTACGCTCGGAAAGCGTCGGCTCAAGCGTTTGATGATTTTCTCACCCACTTGATAGGTTTTGAGTAATTGCTCTAAACCGATGCCGCTGATCGGTGGACTGCCTTCAGCACTGATGATACACGCATCTTCTAAAGCGATTTGCATTAAAATTTGGTCTAATTCGGCATCATCTTTGACGTATTGTTCTAACTTACCTTTTTTAATTTTATACAAGGGCGGTTGACCGATGTAAATATAGCCACGTTCGACCAATTCAGGCATTTGGCGAAAGAAGAAAGTCAGTAATAGAGTGCGGATATGTGAACCATCGACGTCAGCATCGGTCATGATGATGATGCGATGATACCGAGTTTTATCGGGATTGTATTCTTCGCGGCCGATGCCACAACCAAGGGCGGTGATTAAGGTCGCCACTTCTTGTGAGGCTAACATTTTATCAAACCGGGCTTTTTCAATATTAAGAATTTTACCTCTGAGTGGCAAAATAGCTTGGTTGCGTCGATTACGGCCTTGTTTGGCTGAGCCACCAGCGGAATCACCTTCGACGATAAAAATTTCCGATAAGGCGGGATCACGTTCTTGGCAATCGGCCAGTTTGCCGGGTAAGCCTGCTAAATCCAGCGCTCCTTTACGACGGGTAAGATCGCGGGCTTTGCGGGCAGCTTCACGAGCGCGGGCAGCATCGATGATTTTAGCGACGATGTTTTTGGCTTCAGTAGGATTTTCCAGTAAATATTCGGCTAATTTTTCAGCCATCGCCGCTTCGACGACCGCCTTGACTTCAGAGGACACTAATTTATCTTTGGTTTGTGATGAGAATTTAGGGTCCGGTACTTTGACCGATAAAACAGCCATCAAGCCTTCACGAGCATCATCGCCAGTCATGTCTATTTTAAATTTTTTGGTATAGCCTTCTTTGGCTAAATAATTATTGATCGTGCGGGTTAAAGCGGCACGAAAACCGGCTAAGTGAGTTCCACCATCGCGTTGCGGGATATTATTGGTAAAGCAATAGATCGATTCTTGAAAGGTATTATTCCACTGGAGTGCGACTTCGACCGTCATGCCGTCTTTTGCCGATTCGGTGAGAAAATAAAACATTTTCGGATTAACCGGGGTTTTATTGGTGTTTAAGTAACTCACAAAAGCCCCGATACCGCCTTCGTATTGAAAAGTTTCGGTTTGATCGGTCCGCTCATCCAGTAAAGTAATTTTGACACCGGAATTTAAAAATGACAATTCTCGTAAACGTTTACGTAAAATGTCATATTGAAATTCGATATGGGTAAAGGTTTGATCGGACGGCTTAAAACGAATTTCGGTGCCATGGAAAGGGGTTTCACCGGTAATGGCAATCGGCGCTTGCGGCACACCATGGATATATAACTGTTGATGAACATGGCCGTTTAAGCGAATGGTTAATTGCAACGATTCGGATAAGGCATTGACGACCGAAATCCCGACACCATGCAAGCCACCGGAGACTTTGTAAGAGTTATTATCAAATTTACCGCCGGCATGCAAAATCGTCATGATGACTTCGGCGGCTGAACACCCTTCTTCGGGGTGGATATCGACCGGAATGCCGCGACCATTATCGCGAACGGACACCGAATTATCGGTATGAATAGTGATTTCGATGCTATCGCAATGGCCGGCTAAAGCTTCATCGATCGAGTTATCGACAACTTCGAATACCATATGATGCAAGCCAGTACCATCATCGGTATCGCCAATGTACATGCCGGGGCGCTTGCGAACGGCATCTAAGCCTTTTAATACTTTGATCGAAGAAGAATCGTAAGCGGTTGCGATAAGGTCAGTCATAATAAGTGTCGTTTCACAAGAAGAGAACTCGGTATTTTACCATGAATTATCGTCGTC
>CANCKG010000151.1 GCA_947378515.1 Gammaproteobacteria bacterium
GTGAAAATATCGGGGAAATCAATGCTGGTAGAAAAAAACAGTTCAAAAGTGAAGTTTGTAGTGAGAAGAGCTTTAGCGATTCAATAAAACGTGATGGGTTTTAAAAAGTTAAATCCAAATTTACAGAAGAAAGCTTGCATAGTCTTGAACGACTGCGAGATTAGCAAGAAACACTCCGGCCTTTAGGCCGGAGTGTTTTAGACTTGGAAGAGGTGTGCAAATCGAACAAGTCCGCACCTTGTAAAACCTCGGCCTTCAGGCCGAGGTACGGTGCTCCTACCGCCCTGAAGGGTGGGGGTTCAAACCAGCTAAGGAATTTGGATGAATCCCTGCCATTGGCAGCGGCGTTACTACCTGCTTTAACCGATGCTTTATATAGTGCAATGCTCATCACCTATGCCCAAGGTTTTGCGTTATTAAAAAAACACTACGCTGATTTAAATTTAGCGGCTGTCGCGCGGCTGTGGCGTGGCGGTTGTATCATTCGCGCAGAGCTGCTCGATGATTTAGTCAAAGCGTTTGACACCGATCCCAGCTTAGCCAATGCCCTGCTCGCCCCCAATATTGCCAATTGCATTAATCCTCGTTTAATGCAATTACGTAGCATCGTCAGTGATGCTGCTCTTGCTGGTTTGAGCTTACCAGGCATGATGGCGTCATTAAGTTATCTCGATGCTTATCGCAGTGCATCGCCAGCGAATTTGATTGCCGCCCAACGCGATTATTTTGGTGCCCACGGTTATGAACGTACGGATCGACCCGGCACTTTTCACACGGAGTGGATAACGCTCCATGACTGAATCCTTAAGCGCTAAAAAAGCCAAGCCTTGCGTATTGGTGATTTTTGGTATAACCGGCGATTTAACCAAACGGCTGCTCTACCCTGCCATTTGCAATTTAGGCAGCAAGGGTTTGTTGGATGACAATTTCAGCATTCTTGGCATCGGGGCTGAAAAATATACCAGTCAAACATTTCGCGCGAAATTAAGCCGCGATGTCAAAACCTTTGTCAGCGATCCTCTAGCCAAAAAATTTGGGTTAACTCTCAAAAATCGCCTTCACTATTTATCGGGTGATTTTTCTGATCCCAAACTTTATGCCAAAGTGAAAACCAGTTTGGATCGCTTACACAAAGCTCCTGACAGTCAGATCAGTTACAATTATTTATTTTATTTCGCCGTACCACCGCAATTTATTCAAACCCTAACCGTAGGTTTGGCCACCGCAAAATTACTCGATGAACAGCAAGGCCGACATTTTCGAAGAATTATTGTTGAAAAACCTTTTGGGCATGATTTAGCGTCGGCACAAGCTTTAAATAAAGCGTTATTAGCGCTGATCGATGAACAACAAATTTTTCGTATCGATCATTTTTTAGGCAAAGAAACGGTGCAGAATTTATTAGCGTTTCGCTTTTCCAATGGAATTTTTGAACCCATTTGGAATCATCATTACATCGATCATGTACAAATCACCATCGCCGAAACGCTAGGCGTTGAAGCGCGTGGCGCGTATTATGATCAAGCTGGTGCGCTGCGGGATATGGTACCGAATCATTTATTACAGTTACTCAGTTTAATTATCATGGAAGCGCCCAATAGTTTTACCGCCGACAGTATTCGGGCGGAAAAATCCAAAGCCTTGCAAGCGATTTGTCCTATCAACAATGTTGCAGCACAAGCGATTCGCGGCCAATACTCAGCTGGCGTGATTCAGGGTGAAGCCGTGCCATGTTATCAAGCTGAACCGGCGATCGATCCTCACTCCCACACCGAAACCTTTGTCGCGCTGCAATGTTTTGTCGATAATTGGCGCTGGTCTAAAGTACCGTTTTATTTACGCACCGGCAAACGCATGAAAACCCGGGCCTCAGAAATCATCATTCAATTTAAAGCCGCACCATCGAATTTATTTAATGAAGTCGGCGAAAATGCCACGGCCAATTTATTACGCATTTATTTACAACCCGATGAAGGTATTTCGTTGCAATTCAATGCCAAAGTCCCAGGGCCTTCGTTGCAATTGGGCCAAGTGGATATGACGTTTAAATACCGTGATTATTTCGGCATCAAACCGCAAACTGGCTATGAAACGATTTTATACGATTGCATGAACGGTGATCATTTACTGTTTAACCATACCGATATGATCGAAAATGGTTGGGCTCTGGTGCAACCGATACTCGATGCGTGGGCAAAATCCACAGATATCCCACAATACAAAGCTGGCACTTGGGGTCCCCTCGATGCCGATGCCTTATTAACCAAGGATAAACGACAATGGCTAATGTGATAGAGAAGCGCACTCAAAAAATGACTAAGATAAAAGTGTTTCCCATTAGCGCAGAATTGTTTGATACGTTAGCCTTTGATTTCACTCGCCGAGCTGTCAAAGCCGTCAAAGCCAAGGGTTTTTTTGACGTGGTATTATCGGGTGGATCGACACCGGTCGCATTTTTTACGACATTAACGAATTTAAGTTTTTGTCTTGAAAAAACCCCGTGGGAAAAAATTCGTTTTTTCTTTAGCGATGAACGCTATGTGCCACATGAGGATTCCGAGAGTAATTACCGTTTAGCGCACGAACATTTATTTTCAAAAGTCGCGATCAATCCGGATTATATTTATCCGATGCCTACGAATTACCTAGATCCGGTTGATGCATCAAAAGCTTATGACGCTGATTTGCATCAATGCTTTCAGTTAAAAAAGCATCAGTTCCCGCCCTTTGATGTAGTGTATTTAGGACTTGGCAGCGATGCCCACACTGCATCGTTATTTCCCTTCAGTGATGTGGTGTTGTCCCCACCCGATCGACTCGCCACCAGCTTATGGGTAGAAAAAGCTTCGCAGCATCGCTTGACGTTAACACCAAAAACCATCAATCAATCCCGTGCGATTATTTTTATGGTGACTGGTGAAGATAAAGCCTCAGCTGTGCAAGCCGTACTCAAAGGACCCAAGCAAGCCCATAAATTCCCCGCACAATTGATTCACTGCGAACAAGGTAAAACCTATTGGTATTTGGATCAAGCAGCAGCGGAATTATTGAAATAGTTATGGCTCCCACCAAAACCCCGCCCTAACCCCACGTTTCATGCAAAGTATCTGTGTATTTTCCGCATAAACTGTGATTGGCTATCCTACTAGATCAAGGCTATAATCCTGCCTCTGGAGAGGCTATTTTACAAAGTCATAGGGAGTGGTAAAGGCATGATCTATCTCAAAGAAAAAAGGAAATTTTCATCCAAATTCCTTAGCTGGTTTGAAACCCCGCCCTTCAGGGCGGTAGGAGCACCGTACCTCGGCCTGAAAGCCGATGTTTCACAAGGTGCGGACTTGTTCGATTTGCACACCTCTTCCAAGTCTAAAACACTCCGGCCTAAAGGCCGGAGACTTTCTTGCTTAACAAAAATCTTTTTTTTAAGTGTACTATTTTCAACAAGCTCAGCCGTTTATGCGGATCAGTCTACT
>CANCKG010000152.1 GCA_947378515.1 Gammaproteobacteria bacterium
CATCGAAGTCGCTGATGATCATGGCATCAGCATCCCCCGCTTTTGTTATCATAAAAAGCTATCGATTGCCGCCAATTGTCGCATGTGCTTAGTCGAAGTCGATAAAGTCGGCAAACCTTTGCCTGCTTGTGCAACCCCAGTTACACCCAATATGAAAGTCTTTACCGCATCCCCAAAAGCGCGCGATGCTCAACGCGCGGTGATGGAATTCTTATTGATCAATCACCCCCTAGATTGCCCTATTTGCGACCAAGGTGGCCAATGTGAATTACAAGATAATGCCATGGAATATGGGCATGATTTTTCAGTATTTGATGAAAGCAAAAGGGTTGTCCTCGATAAAAATATTGGTCCGTTAATTGCTACCGATTTAACCCGCTGCATTCAATGCACCCGCTGCGTGCGTTTTGGCCAAGAAATCGCGGGTTTACGTGAATTAGGCGCTTTGGGTCGCGGCGAAAAAATGCATATCGGCACCTTTGTCGAACAAAGTTTACGTTCAGAAATTTCCGCCAATATTATCGATTTGTGTCCAGTGGGCGCCCTCACCTCAAAACCTTTTCGCTATAAAGCGCGTCCCTGGGAATTAAACCAACACGCGCACGTCAGTCCACACGATTGTTTAGGCACGAATCTCTATATTCATACCCGTAATGGCGATGTCATGCGGGTCGTGCCGCGGGATAATGACGCGATCAATGAAGCGTGGTTAGCCGATCGCGATCGCTACAGTTATACCGCTTTAAAGAGCCCGGATCGTTTAACCAGTCCATTTATTAAACTAAATGGACAATGGCAAGCGACCGATTGGACGACCGCACTCGCTACAGCTGCTGACACGTTAACCGCTATCAAAAGCCAACGCGGATCTGATGCCCTGGCAATGCTAGCCTCACCCATCAGCACTTCCGAAGAATTAGCGTTATTCGCCAAAATCGCCGATCACTTAGACATCGCGCAATTCGATCACCGTGTTAAAACGCAGGATCAACGCGATCAAACGGTCTTAGGTCACACGTTAAGCGCGAATACCACCATTGTCGCCTTAGAAGAATGTCAAGTTGCGTTAATCGTTGGTAGTAATTTAGCCCAAGAATTGCCCCTTGCACTAACTAGGATTCGCAAAGCAAGTCTTCAAGGCGCACGCATTCATGCCTTAAATCCCGCTCAATACGATTTAAATTGCTCGTTAACTACGAGCATCACCTGTGCTTATGAGCAATTAGTCAGCGAATTTGCCGGCATTGTTAAAGCGGTGTTAGCAACCCTAAATGATTCGGCCCATGGCGCTTTATTAAATAGCCTGCACCTGAAAGACTTAATACCCACATCAGCGCAATGCCTTATCGCGGCTGATTTACTCAATCCAGCATATGTACGCAAAGTCATAGTCTTGGGTCAATTAGCCTATCATCATCCCGATGCTTCGGTTTTACGGGCTTTGTGCTTAACATTAACAACCTTGGCCAATGTTCAGTATTTCTTTGTCACCGATGGCGCTAACAGTACTGGCGGGGCCATTGCCCAACACTTGCGCACAGGCATCAGCAAACCGTATGCGACATGGGCCGATATGGCAGCTAAAGCTTATGTGTTATTAAATCTTGAACCCGAACTCGATTGCGCGCATGGGGACACCTTGCGTTCGCACTTAACGCAAGCTGAATGCGTTGTCGCAATCAGTGCTTTTGATTCACCGACGCTTCGCGCCAGCGCAACAATACTCTTACCAGCAGCCTGTTTCACAGAGACTTCTGGCAGTTTTGTCAATATTGAAGGCTTAAGTCAACGTTTTGTCGCCAGTGTCGCGGCGCCTGGTGACAGTCGACCCGCTTGGAAGATCTTACGTGTTTTAGGTAATTTATTAAAGATCGATGGTTTCGACTATGTCAGTTCAGAGGATATTTCGCATGAAATGCGCACAGCACTAGAACAAAAACCACTGTCTGTCGCCCAAGCAACGCTTAGTCAATTAGCGGAATTATTAACGTTAAAGATACGACCGGCGCAACCTGTATTCAGTGATTGGGCGATTTATGCTGTGGATAATATTGTCCGCCGCGCGAGTCCTTTACAGCAAGCATCGAGTCAACAAGTGTGTGGCATTTATATGAATAGCGCCATGGCGAAACAATGGTCCGATTCTATCGAAGGCATCACCATTGATGATAGAATGACAGATCATAACGCTTTTGTACCAGCTGGTTACCCACACAGCGCACAATTGCTGAACGATATTTCTCTGTTACTAACCACAAAGTTTACGTCATGATTGATATTTTATTAGCCGCCATTTGGGTCTTAATCAAAGTCCTTATCATCGTCATTCCATTAATGATCGCGGTAGCCTACCTGACATACGCCGAACGACGCGTCATTGGCTATATGCAAAATCGCTTAGGACCTAATCGCGTCGGTTGGCATGGTTTATTACAACCCATTGCCGATGCGCTAAAATTATTATTCAAAGAAATTATCACCCCGACACCATCCAATAAGTATTTGTTTATTGTGGCACCTGTTTTAAGCATCGCCCCAGCGCTCGCAGCGTGGGCAGTCATTCCTTTCCAACCGGGTTTAGTCTTAGCCAACATCGATGCTGGCTTGCTCTATGTATTTGCTATGAGTTCACTCGGCGTGTATGGCCTGTTGATTGCCGGTTGGGCATCCAACTCGAAATACCCGATGATCAGCGCTATGCGTGGCGCGGCCCAAACGATTTCGTATGAAATCGCCATGGGCTTTTCGTTCGTTGGGGTATTACTCGCCGCAGGTAGTTTAAACTTGAGTCATATCGTAACAGCACAGCAAGGCGGTATCTGGCATTGGTATTGGTTACCGCTATTCCCGTTATTTGTCACCTATTGGATTTCGGGTGTGGCTGAAACCAATCGTGCTCCCTTCGATGTAGCGGAAGGCGAATCGGAAATCGTTGCAGGCTTTCATGTTGAATATTCTGGCATGAGTTTTGCGATATTCTTTTTAGCCGAATACGCTAATATGATTATGATTGCCACCATTGCTTCGTTGTTATTCTTAGGGGGCTGGCTATCGCCTTTTGAAGGCATTCTAGTGTTAGGCCCATTGACGGCATTCATTCCTGGCATCGTCTGGTTGCTGTTAAAAATTGCTATGATGTTATTTGTTTATTTATGGCTACGGGCGACTTTCCCGCGTTATCGCTATGATCAGATCATGCGACTGGGTTGGAAGATTCTGATCCCAGTAACCTTAATCTGGGTTATCGTCGTCGCATTAGCCGTTCAGTTTCGTTTGGCGCCGTGGTTTAATCTATGAGCTGGTTTACGATGACATCAGTCGATTTTTGGCATGTACATGGCATTCTCTTTGTCACGTGTTTATTTTTCTTTCCCAGATTGACATTATTACTTTCCGATGTCATGAGTGGTGGTTTGTTATGGTGGCTCGGCTGGCTAATTGCCCCGCGAATATTAGTCGCTTGTTTGG
>CANCKG010000153.1 GCA_947378515.1 Gammaproteobacteria bacterium
AGTAGCGACATGATGCCGAGTGAAAAGGCAATATCGGTGGCAATGGGGATCGCCCAGCCGCGCCACACCAGTGGATGTGCGTGATTAATGGCAAAAAAAAGTGCAATCGGCGCGAGCATGCCACCTAGCGCGGCGAAGCACGGTAAAGCGGCTTTTTTAAAGCTATTTAATTCGCCGACCACTAATTCACGTTTGATTTCCAAGCCAACACTGATAAAAAATAATGTCATTAAACTGTGGTTGATAAAATGCAACGCTGTGCCATGGCCGATCGGGTATTGCAACACTTGATTATAAATAGAACTCAGCGGCGAATTATCGGCGATTAATGCGATCAAAGCGGCAAACATTAGCAATACACCGGCAAATGCTTCGTGTTGGATAAAGCGGTTGATAGCTCTAATGGCCATGCGTTAATGACTCTGCAATAAAATGTTGATGGATGAATTCATTTAAAACAGCTAGCTTGCCATGAAAGAAGTGACTCGCGCCTTCAACACTTAAAAAATGACAGGGTGGGGTTTGTTGTTGTGCCCATGCTAGGATAGCCGGCGTGCTTACCACTTCGTCTTCTGCTGCCACAATCAACGACCATGGGTTCGGTGCTGTTAAATGGTTGAATTCAGGATATTCGGTCGGTGGCGCCACCAACAGTAAATGTTTGACCGTAAAATGTTGACAGGCATTTAAAGCGACGAAAGCTCCAAAAGAAAAGCCAGCTAAGATAACGGTATCGATACCATGTTCGATTTTAAGCCAGTGAATGACAGCCAAGGTATCTGCGGTTTCACCAATGCCGTGATCGAATTCACCCGCGCTTTGACCGATGCCTCTGAAGTTAAAGCGCAGCGTCGGATAGCCTAATTCACTAAAATTTTTACATAAGGTAGTAACGACTTTATTGGTCATAGTGCCACCGTATAAAGGGTGTGGATGGCAAACGATTACGCCGATGGAGCCGGTATTCGGTGTAAAAATGACTTCCAATTGACCGCTTGGGCCGCGTATTGTTAAATGTTGTTCTTGCATGCGCTATCCAGTGGTACAATGGTTGGATGACTTACGCCATCGATATTCAACAACTTCATAAAACTTACGCCAATGGCCATGTGGCTTTAAAAGACGTGTCGTTTACCGTGCAAGAGGGTGATTTCTTTGCTTTGCTGGGCCCAAATGGCGCTGGTAAATCGACTTTGATCAGTATTTTAACCAGCCTGTGTCAAAAAACGTCCGGCCAAATAAAAATTTTTGGTTTTGATCAAGAAACACAATCTCAGCAAGCCAAATCATGCATCGGCGTCGTATCGCAAGAGCTTAATTTTAATCCCTACGATAATGTCATTGATATTGTGGTCAATCAAGCAGGCTATTATGGCATAGGACGCGCTCAGGCTAAACCATTAGCTTTACATTATTTAGAACAGTTGGGCTTGGCATCAAAAGCCAATAAGCCAGCGATCGCGTTATCCGGTGGCATGAAGCGGCGGGTGATGATTGCCAAAGCGCTGGTACATCAACCCAAATTATTGATTCTCGATGAACCGACGGCTGGGGTCGATATTGAGTTGCGGCGCTCGTTGTGGGATTTCTTGAGTGAAATCAATGCTCAGGGGACCACGATTGTCTTAACGACACATTATCTAGAAGAAGCAGAAAGCTTATGCCGTAATATCGCTATCATCAATAATGGTGAAATTCTAGAAAACACCAGTATGAGTGCTTTATTGCAAACCATGCATAAGGAAGCATTTATTTTTTATACGAAATTGCCATTGTTGGTGGCCCCTGCTCTGTCAGCGCGGTTTCATGTTAGCTTACTCGATAGTCATAGCTTTGAAGTATTGGTCGATCAACGCGATAATTTAAACAGTATTTTTAGTGAATTAACTTCCTTGGGTATTGTGATTAATAGCATGCGTAATAAAACCAACCGCCTCGAAGCTTTATTCCTCGATTTGATTAAAACGGCTTAATTATTCAGTGCTAGTCTATAGTTACAACTTCGCCATTCTTATTGAAATAACATGGTTGTACTTTTCGTGACAGCCAATAATCTAAACCGTAAGAGATACCTAATTGTTCACCGGCTTCTATCGTTTGATTGCTGACAAAACAGCATAACGATTTTTGGTTGATAGTCACAAATTGGTAATCAATATTTGCCGTGGCTACGTGTGCTGCTTCAATCGCGGTTCGAAGCTTAGCATTATTCATCACTTCGTCATCCAATGTCGACTTCGTGTCTTTTGGTAAATGTTGCAAGAAACGGCTAATGCCACCCTCGGTTTTAGCATCTATGGAGTAAGAGCTTGCTTCCGGCAACTGAGGTAAAACTAACAGATAATCCGTATCGCCCAGTCTGGAAGGAGTGATGATGCCGGTATAAATGCCGATCAGTGTGCCGGTAGCAAGCGGTGCTTGGGTAAAGACGCCATAACCAACGTCAGGATTAATAGGGCAGAGCATTAATTGTCGATGAAGCGGCTGTTGAAGTCGCTCGCAGATTTTTTTGGCGATGGGCTGAGGGTCGTTGATGATTTCAGTCACGCTTAGGTAGTTAGGTTCTTCGGCATAGTCAAAACCAAAATGATAGCGTAATTCATCCGCATAGCATTTTCGAATGACGACGCCAGTTTGATGTAATGGTCGATCAGCCAGGAGTAGATAAGGTTCGACCGGCTGCTGGAAAGTGGCTACAACGCGCCTCAATATATTTAATAAGTAATTCATATTTATATTATTAAGGTTAAAAATCTAAACTAACTACAGGTAATAGCTATTTTAGTCCATGTGTTGAGATTATAATAGTAGCCGTTACGCTAATATCCATTACTTACCATCGGAGCATCTATGTTAAAAAAAAATCTTATTGCAGTTCTAACGCTAGCTAGCCTTTTGGGTGCGATGAATGCTGAAGCAGCGACATTGAAAATTAATTTTGAGCCTAGTATTCCAACGGCTGCTAATCTCAATATAACTTACAGTTATCAAGATGGTTCACAGCAACAAAGTGCGACCATGAATGATTTCCAGCGGAGCGAATTTAATCCATGGCTACAAGCGTTTAATAGTGATATTGCCAAGCTCGCTAATTTGGGTTCAACGGCCAAGCTCAGTTTAGGCTATATGGCGAATGGCAAAGCGATTAATCCTACCACTTGCCAAGCTATGCCATTAAAAGCGACGACTACCATTGAGTTTAGTGCGACAGGCTGTACCGCGTTTTAATGTTTTGTAGGGGCAGGTCCTGCCCCTACACTAGGCCTAGCAAGAAAGTCTCCGGCCTTTAGGTCGGAGTGTTTTAGACTTGGAAGAGGTGTGCAAATCGAACAAGTCCGCACCTTGTGAAACCTTAGGCGTAGGCCGAGGTACGGTGCTCCTACCG
>CANCKG010000154.1 GCA_947378515.1 Gammaproteobacteria bacterium
ATTGGTACGCGTGCGTTGTCCTCTTAACGGTAAACCCTTACGATGACGTAAGCCACGATAGCAGCCCATATCTATCAAACGTTTGATAGCAAGAGCTTTTTCGCGACGTAGATCGCCTTCTACTTTATGTAGCGCCACAAGCTTACGAAGCGCCTCTACCTGTATATCTGTTAAATCTTTCACTTTTAATGAAGGACTAATATCAGCAGCCACACAAATCTTTGCAGATGTGGGACGGCCAATTCCAAATATATATGTTAAAGCAATAACAACATGCTTATTTACAGGAATATTAACACCTGCGATACGTGCCATTCAAAACTCCGAGCCATTAAAAAACGGATTATTTTAACTTATAGAACTGAGAAATCAAGTATTAAACAAAGTTTAACCTTGTCTTTGTTTATGACGTGCTTCAATACAAATCACCCGAACAGTCCTGCCTCTTTTTACAATCTTACAATTACGACACACTTTTTTTACAGATGCTCTTACTTTCATTACATTCCCCACCGGTTACACAACAAACGGATAAACAGATGCTTATTTAAAATTTGCCTTCTTCAATAACGAATCATATTGATGCGAAATGAGGTAGGATTGCAATTGTGCCATAAAATCCATGGTCACGACTACTATAATTAACAACGATGTGCCACCAAAGTAAAATTGCACATGCCACAACATGGTCATAAACTCAGGTAAAAGTGCTACCAGAACCAGATACAGCGCACCTACTAAGGTTAAACGGGTAATCACTAAATCAATATAATTGGCAGTTTGATCACCTGGTCGAATGCCTGGAATGAATGCCCCAGATTTTTTTAAGTTATCAGCCGTTTCACGCGGATTAAACACTAAAGCTGTATAAAAAAAGCAAAAGAAAATAATAGCCGCGGCAAACAATAAAATATATAACGGCTGACCAGGCGAAAACGCGACAGCTAATTGATTAAAAATCATACTATTTGATAAAGATTTACCAAAAAACTCAATTAAGGTACCTGGCAATAAAATCAAGCTAGAAGCAAAGATCGGTGGAATTACCCCCGACATATTGATTTTAAAAGGCAAATGACTGGTTTGAGCGGCAAAGACTTTACGCCCTTGCTGCCGTTGCGGATAATTAATGGTAATGCGGCGTTGCGCACGTTCTACAAAGACGACGAAAGCCGTTACCGCTGCCACTACCACCAATATCACAACTAACGTCAACACTTGCAGCTGACCTTGCCTGACTTGTTCAAACGTCTTACCTAGGGCCGAGGGCAAGCCTGAGACAATACCGGCAAAAATAATCATCGAGATACCATTACCGATACCCCGCTCAGTGATTTGCTCACCGATCCACATAATTAACATTGTGCCGCTTACCAGCGTAACAATTGACACCAAATAAAAATTGAAGCCTAAAATCATCACTACATGCTGGCTTAACAACCATTTGCTAATGCCGATGGCTTGCACTAACGATAAGCCTAAAGTCGCATAACGCGTGTACTGACTAATTTTATGTCTTCCCGCATCGCCTTCTTTTTTCAATTGCTCTAACGCTGGCACCACCGACGTTAATAATTGAATGACGATCGAAGCGGAAATATACGGCATAATACCTAACGCGAATACCGACATCCGCGAAAAAGCATTACCGGAAAACATATTGAACAAGCCAAAAATACCATTTTTTTGCGCATTAAAAATAGTCGCAATTTTATGCGCATCTAATCCTGGAATAGGAATATGGGCGCCTAAGCGGTATAGAATAATGGCAATAAGTAGAAAGAGAAGTCGTGTTTTGACTTCTCTGACATTAGCTAAGCCAGATAGTGGAGATTGAGCAGCCATGAGAGTCGATTAGTTAACTGAACCACCAAGGGCTTCAATTGCTACTTTAGCGCCCTCAGTAACAGCGATGCCTGATAAAACTAATTGCTTAGTCAATTCACCCGTCTTAATAATTTTAACGGTTTTAATATGGTGAGGAACGATACCGGCTGCTTTCAATATTAAAATATCAACGTCACCTGCTGGCAACGCCTCTAATTCTGACAAGCGCAATTGGTACGTGTATTTACTGCTGTGTGATTTAAAACCAAATTTAGGTAAGCGTCTTTGCTTAGGTGTTTGACCACCTTCAAAACCGACTTTATGAAAGCCACCTGATCGAGCTTTTTGACCTTTATGGCCTTTACCACAAGTTTTACCCATGCCAGAACCAATACCGCGCCCCACACGTACGGCGTCTTTTTTAGCGCCTAAAGCAGGTTTCAACGAATTCAAATGCATCATATAAAACAATCTCTTTGTAGTAAAGCAGATCTACTTTGTTACTGCAGTTAAGTGTAACCACAAAACTAGCAGTGTAAATTTATTATCCGCAACTTCGACAGGCGGGCACACCAAGGACCCGCCCCTACGGTTACGGTTTTAAACAATTGTTATGCGTCAATAATTTCGCTTAACAATTTACCGCGTTTAGCAGCAATGTATTCTGGCGTTACCATACTGGTTAAGCCTTTTAAAGCCGCTGAAATAACATTGTTGGCATTACTGGAACCAATGATTTTCGCAACCACATTCGAAATGCCCAGCACTTCAAATACTGCCCGCACTGCACCACCGGCAATGATACCCGTACCTTCTGAGGCAGGTAACATAATCACTTTAGTCGCGCCATGACTTGCCGTTACTTTATGAATAAGGGTATTGTTATTCAAATCAATCTTGGTTAGATTACGACGTGCGGCCAACATAGCTTTTTGAATCGCTACCGGTACTTCACGCGCCTTACCAAAACCGACACCAATAGTGCCGTTACCATTACCGACTACCACAACAGCTCTAAAACTAAAGATGCGTCCGCCTTTTACCGTTTTTGCATTACGATTAACGACTACCAACTTTTCTATGAGACCGTCACCCTTCGTGTTTTGATCAAAACTAGCCATGCGAATAATACCTATGCGTTAAAAATCTAAACCAGCTTCTCTTGCCGAATCTGCAAGGGCTTTGACACAACCATGATATTTGAAACCAGACCGATCAAAAGCAACTTTCGTATAGCCTGCAGTCAACGTCTTTTCAGCAATCATTTTACCAACCCGTATCGCGGCAGCAGACTTGGATTCTTTCAATTCAAGTACTTTATACTCATTTGACAAAGTAGACGCTGTGGCGACGACATTACCATTCGGTAGCGTTACTTGAGCATACACATGCAGATTGGTCTTATGAAAAGACAATCTTACCGCTTCTAATCTTTTAATAATCGAACGCGTTTTTTTAACGCGAGCATTTTTAGCGCGAACATTAACAGCCATGATACGACCCTAATTATTTCTTCTTGGTTTCTTTAAGCTTGATAACTTGACC
>CANCKG010000155.1 GCA_947378515.1 Gammaproteobacteria bacterium
AATCTAGTTGCCCAAAGTTTTGTGCGTACCCAAGTTAAGCCCGGTGATGAAATCTTAATCACTGCGATGGAACATCATGCCAATATTGTCCCGTGGCAATTAGTGTGTGAACAAACCGGGGCAGTGTTAAAAGTTTTGCCAATCGATCAACAAGGCAATTTGCTCATCGAGCAATTAGCCGCTTTTTTAACACCCCGCACGAAAATATGCGCCATTACCCATATCGCTAATGCCATCGGTACGGTTAATCCGATTAAAGTGATTATCGCTCAGTGTCATGCGGCAGGGGTCCCGGTATTAATCGATGGCGCGCAAGCCATTGCCCATACTCCTATCGATGTGCAAGAGCTAGATTGTGATTTTTATACCTTTTCCGGTCATAAGTTGCTTGGACCTACTGGGATTGGCGTGCTTTATGGTAAAAAATCTTTGTTAGAAGCGATGCCGCCTTATCAAGGCGGTGGCGATATGATTCGCACCGTCAGTTTTGAAAAAACCACGTTTAATGTCTTGCCGCATAAATTTGAAGCCGGAACCCCACATATTGCTGGTGCCATCGGTTTAGGGGCCGCCATCGATTATATTCAAGGCATTGGTTTAACGGCGATCAGCGCTTATGAACAGCAATTGCTTAGCTATGCAACGGCTAAAATCATCGAAATACCCGGTGTGCGATTGATTGGCACCGCGCATCACAAAGCCAGTATTTTAGCGTTCGTGATGGCTACTGCTCATCCGCATGATATCGGCACCATTTTAGATCAACACGGTATTGCGATTCGCGCCGGTCATCATTGCGCCATGCCGTTGATGGCTTTTTTTAAGGTTCCTGCCACTGCCAGGATATCGTTATCTTTTTACAATACCTTTGCTGAAATTGATTGTGCTATAGCAGCCTTGCTTGAAGTCAATAAAATATTTGCGTAATGATTAAAAAAATGTATCCATTCACCACATTTTCCTATTTCTCGCGTAGATCTACGCCAGTGGCTCCTGTTGCTCTGGGGGATTGTTAAGGGGGAGAACCGCGATTCTCCCCCTTAACCTGCACTAGCGCGGGTTCCCCGCGCGTAGGTGCTGAATGGTTAAAAAAATGCTATACCTTCGCAAAATAGTGCTCAGTTTCAAGTGGAATGGTTTCACGTAGGAGAATCGAGTATGTATGCAATGCACGCTGTAACATTTGATACATTGAATTAGGCTAAAAAATTAGAAGCAGGGGGCGTTCCGCAAGAGCAAGCCGAAGCTCACGCAGAAGCGTTGGCGGTTGTCTTAGAAGACTGCGTGCTATCTAAGCAAGCGGCAGATGCTGGTTTTAGTAAATTAAGTAACGAGATGGCTTTATTGCGTAAAGACTTAATTACTCTCGAGGCATCGTTACGCCAAGATTCAACTACTCTCGAGGCATCATTACGCCAAGAAATTAAAATCAGTGCGTCAGATGTTAAGTCAGAAATTATTAAGTGGGTATTTGGTATCAGTTTTGCCCAAGCAGCTTTGATTATTTCCGTTATAAAATTTATACACATCCATTCAGCACCTACGCGCGGGGAACCCGCGCTAGTGCAGGTTAAGGGGGGAGAATCGCGGTTCTCCCCCCTTAACAATCCCCCAGAGCAACAGGAGCCACTGGCGTAGATCTACGCGAGAAATAGGAAAATGTGGTGAATGGATACATTTATACACTAACATATCGCCCAGTCACTTCGCGCGGTAGGCCTATCGCCTAAGCGTCTGCATTTGTTTTCAGAATCGAGTCTAATCGGTTACAATAAAACCATCTTAAAAGCTTTTAATGAGAATTTTTTCAAAGTAGAATTTGAAAAAATACAGAGGGATAATATGCGGATCATTTTATTAGGTAGTCCTGGTGCTGGTAAAGGAACACAAGCCAAGTTTTTATGTGAGCATTATTGCATTCCACAAATCTCTACCGGTGATATGTTGCGCGCAGCTGTGCAAGCCAATTCGCCATTAGGCCAACAAGTGCAAGCCATCATGGCCAGTGGTGCCTTAGTGCCGGATGAAGTCATAATTAAGCTAGTGAAACAAAGAATTCTCGAACAAGATTGCCAGCAAGGGTTTTTATTGGATGGCTTTCCGCGCACTTTGCCCCAAGCGCAGGCATTGATGGATGCAGGTATTAGCTTAGATGCGGTGATAGAGATTCGCGTGGCTGATGAGATCATCATCCAGCGCTTGAGTGGACGGCGTGTACACTTAACTTCCGGTCGCGTTTATCATCAAGATTTTCATCCGTCGCGTATCCCTGGTCGAGACGATGAGACAGGTGAGCCATTGATTCAACGGATTGATGATCAAGCTGATACTGTGCGCCATCGCTTAGACGTGTATCATCAACAAACCACACCTTTACTTAAATTTTATGCCGATTTAGCCGCTGAGCAGGTAGCTGCTTCGCCGCAATTCTTTTCGATTGATGGTAATCAAGCGGTTGAACAAGTTCGAGCGACATTGCTGCAATTATTGGGGGATTGATGATGGCCGTGATGGAATTGAGTCAAGTAAATTTCGATGATTATTTTGATAAGCCATTGTTAGCGATTGAGTTTTGGGCGCCGTGGTGTGAGCCGTGCCATGACTTTTCGCGCGTCTACGAGAGTGCCGCGCAAAAATACCCGCAAATAACCTTTGTGAAAGTGAATGTCGATCAAGAGATTGCGTTAGCAAAAGATTTCAGTGTGCGTTCAGTGCCAACCTTAGTCGTTATTCATCAGAAAACGATGATTTTACATCAAGCGGGTTTGATACCAGAGCACGCTTTAAGGGATTTAATGGATCAAACCTTACACATCGCCAACATCGAATAACGACTTGTTTGCTATTTGTGATGCGAATTAAACGCGGAACTTCGACGTCCGCCGGGCGTTCCGCACCTACAGCTATTTTTTACGGTTGGCAGCTTTGTCAGTTTTCACTTTAAGAGCGCGAGCTTTTTCGATCGTGCCGAGTACTTCTTTCACGGCTTTGGATTTGACTTGTTCATGCTTTGTCATCATGTCCGTCACTGCTGCTACAGCTTTGGCGGCGGCAGCTTTTTTAATGTCTTTTACGTGTTTGTCGAATTTCTTTTTAAGTTCGAGAGTTTTTGCTTTAAATTCCTTTTTTAAAGAAGCAGTTGCAGAAACTTTTGCCCGAGAAGCTTTTTTTGATACTGACGCAGACAAAGTCTTTGTTTTTACAACTTTTACCATAAAAAATATCCTAATAGAATTGAGTCAAGTGCTATAGTAAAAAACTATTGCATGGTTATGCAATAGTTATGTGTTAATATTTTCGTTGGGTTATTACTTTCTGGGGGTTAATATGAAGTGCTTTCGTCTTTTAATTGTCGTTATAGCAGCTAT
>CANCKG010000156.1 GCA_947378515.1 Gammaproteobacteria bacterium
CTCGCCGGCCAGTTAGTTTTACCTCTATGACAACCCCATTAAACCGTGAATTTTTATTAAGTATCGTTGCGTTAGCCAAGTACGCGGGCGATAGCGTGATGCCTATTTATGAGCAATCACGCGCTGATCTTGCGGTCGATACGAAATGCGATGGTTCGCCACTGACGCAAGCGGATTTGTTAGCCCATCGATTGATTGTCGAAGGTTTGGCCGAACTAACACCAAAAATACCGTGTTTATCGGAAGAAAGTGTGGCCATTGATTATGCTACGCGTGCGAGTTGGCCTTGTTATTGGTTGATTGACCCAATCGATGGTACCAAAGAATTTTTAGCTAAAAACGGTGATTTTACCGTCAATATTGCTTTAATTCATAATCACCAAGTGGTGTTAGGCGTTGTTTATGCACCTGCCTTACAGCATTGTTATTTCGCTGCGCGTAATTTAGGGGCCTTCAAACAAGTGCAAAATGCGTCTGTGTTTGCTATACGTAGTCGGGCATTTAAAGCAGAATGCGGTTTGCAGATCGCTGCCAGTCGGCGTCATGGTGATAATAACTTTAGCCAGTTACACGCGCAATTCCCGATAGTTGAATTAATCACACGCGGCAGTTCGTTAAAGTTTTGTTTGATCGCCGAAGGTTTGATTGATCTTTACCCGCGTTTTGCGCCGACCTCGGAATGGGATACAGCTGCTGCTCAATGCATTGTCGAACAAGCCGGTGGGCAAGTCATCGATTTGATGGGCCAAGCGCTGCGTTATAATCAGGGTGCTTCGCTCTTAAATCCGCATTTTATTGCCTTTGCCGATGCGTCTATTCCTTGGTTAACCTACCTCTAACTATGTACAAAATTTCTATTAATAATGATTGCGCTTTTCGTCCTCTGCCTTTACAAAGAAATTTTCGTGCCTGGGCTATTAAAGCTTTAGCATGCAATGTAAAAGATGCGTGGCTCGCGATTCAATTGGTGGATGCCGCAGCAAGTGCGGCGTTAAATACAGAGTATCGTGGTAAAAAGTATGCCACCAATGTGTTATCGTTTCCGCTAGCGATTCCAGTGCAACAAAAATTACCGTTTATCGGTGATTTAGTGATTTGCCCGAGTATCGTGTGGCAAGAAGCACTAGACCAAGAAAAACCTTACCAAGACCATTTTTGCCATATGGTCATTCATGGCGTCTTGCACTTGCTGGGCTATAATCATATCGATGCGACAGATGCTGTAAAGATGGAAAGTTGTGAAATCCAATTATTAACCGAATTGATGATCGCTAATCCCTATGAATAATGAATTGGCAGAAAAGTCGTGGATTGAGCGTTTTACCTCGCTATTTTCACACGAGAAAAAAACCCGGGCCGATTTATTAGCGTTATTGCATGAATTTTCTCGTGAGCAAGTGGTTGAAACCGATACTATGGCGATTATGTTTGGTGCCATGCAAGTGTCTGAAATGCGTATTGCCGACATTATGGTGCCTAAATCACGTATGACGACGTTATCGGAAAGCGATAGTTTGACGGATGTGCTAGCAAAAATTCATGAGTCAGGCCATTCGCGTTATCCGGTGATGGATGAAAAAAATGAACAAGTCTTGGGGGTGTTGCTGGCTAAAGATTTATTGCCACTGATTGGTCAGCCTGCAAGTGACTTTCATTGTGCTGATTTTATTCGTGGTATTGATATCGTGCCTGATAGCATGCGCTTGGATATCTTATTTCAGCGCTTTCGGCGTCGTCATCAACACTTGGCGATCATCGTCGATGAATATGGTGAATGGGTAGGCTTAGCCACGATTGAAGATGTACTAGAACAAATCGTCGGTGATATCGATGATGAATACGATGTCGATGATGAATCCTATGTCACGGTGCAAGAAAATGGTCAAATCAATGTCAAAGCCAGAATGCCGCTGCGTGAATTCAATGCGTATTTTAAAGCGAATCTGGCGACCGATCAAGGCAGTAGCATCAGTGGTTATATTTTAAGTCAAGTGCATTATCTCCCTAAACAAGGTGAAGTCATTAAAGCCGATGGTTTTGAATTCACCATTCTCAATGTTAATCAACGGCGTATTAAGTTGATTGCGGTTAAACAAATAATTTAAGACTTTTCCAGTAATTCACAAAAATTCCTTGCTATCTTAAAAGTTCTTTAATTACTTTCGAGAGAGTAACGCATGCCAGCGAATGATGCTTATAAAGATTATCATTATCAACAATTACGGGCGGCTGTTGATCATCAACTTGCGCGAATTAAAAATTCTTTCAAAGGCGGTGCAAGAAAAGCAGTAAAAATTCAAGTAGTTTTAGCAGAGATTGATCGAGAGATTCAAAGTCAAGAAAATCACTACGCGTATTTTCAAAAAGCAATGGAAGAGCGAGTATTGCCTTTATTCAATGAACGGCGCTGGCTTAAAAATCGTCCAAAAGATACGCTATCTTTTGCTGCTTTAAATGCTTTGATGATTGAAAACAAGCAGCGAATGCTTGAAGCGAAGATGTATGAACATTATGCTTTAGAATTACGTTTGTGGGCAATTTATAAAAATGTTGATGATCAGCACAATCAATTGGTCACATTTTTTGCCGCTAATCCTAATTTTAAACTCGATTTTGTCACGTTAAGTGATGGTACCAGTGCATTAACGTCAGGCACGTTGCGAACGCTCTTGGCGCAAGACACATTAACAAACGAAAAGCGTCAAGCAGTCATTGCCACTTGGCGGCAAGCAGCTGAAAGCTATCAAATCGCCTTTGATTCACCGCCATCAGAGATCAATGCGATACAGCCAAACACTTTGTATCTTTATCTGGATAAAAGTGATGATGGCAGGCAGGAATTATATTGCCAGTTAAAGAATAGTAATAATGAATTAACCACAAAGCAATTGTTAGAACCTGAGTTTTTATCTATTCGAAATAAAATGTATTATTTGCAACCACGTCCGTTAACTTTTGAAGAAATTAGCACGCTTGATGAACACGTTAGACTGAAACAAGAACCCGTTGCCAGAAAAGTGCCAGAGCTAACGTGGGGACGTGTTCAGCAAGCGTGTGATCACTATTTGGCGGTAAAAAACCAGCAGGGTAACCCTTTTCGTCGGCAAGCGACATTGATTAAAAAGTTGAGTGTTCTGTGTGAAACTAAGGCTAGTAATGTGCTACTAAATAATTCTGAAAAATATCAAATTATTCAATTATTGTATGACTATAAAAGTGCGACCACAGTGAGTAGTCGGGCTTATACGCCGATAGTCGCTTTAGTGAATAGCTTATATGGCATTACTGGCTCTACTGATGCCTTTATGTATCGTGATTTAATGAATTATTCTGATGATCAGCGTTTAGCGTTTAAACTAGAGCA
>CANCKG010000157.1 GCA_947378515.1 Gammaproteobacteria bacterium
TATCAGCGTGGGTGGACTCAGGGTTTTAAAATGACTAGCAAAAATCTTTTCATTGTATGAGCGGATACTGGTAGGATGATTTAATACCCGAGTGCCACGTGTGGCGACCATGTCGAGCAACTGGGTGGCATAAAGGTATTCACTGTCAAACGGCGGATCGATGCGAATAAACACTACATCCATTTCATGCAGCGGCAGTATTTTATGCCAATGCGTTATAATATAGGGTTTTTGACTAAGGTCCAGTTCACCAAACTGACAGTCGGCATACACAATACCGTTTTTGAGAAACAAGTCTTTTTTAGTGAAATACGACCAACAATAACCACGTCTTTGTGCTTCTAATAATAGCCCTAAACTGGTGTCTGTGGCAGGATTAAGGTTGGCGGGTGGGTCGATTAAGACGGTTAACTGGTGCGTCATGGCAAGCCTTTGGTTTAACTTGGTTTAAATAGACAATAACCGATAGCTTAGTTATAATGAATTAAACTGGTTAAAATATTAATTTATAAGGTTTTAATAGTATTTTTTTTAATTTATTATGGTAATAATAAGCTGTAAGGGTGAGTCTTTATGGTCTTCCAGCTGTGTTGATAAGTTTAAATGATTTCCCTTCATTTTAGGATTTTTTATGATAAAAAATAAACAGGCGCGCAGTGATGTCACTGCTAATAAAATATTGGAAACAGCCTGTAAGATTTTCCCTGAACTCGGTTTTGCCGGAACATCGATTTCGATGCTTGCTAAAGACGCTAAAATTAATCAAAGTTTAATTTATCATCATTTTGGTAGCAAAGAAGAATTATGGAAAGCTACTAAAGGCTATTTGTTACGCGATGTCTTTGAGCCGGCTACTGCGACCGAGGAAAGTCAAAACTTAGAAGATTTTGTAAAAGACAGTGTGCGTGGGCGTTTCGATTGGTATTTAAACCATCCTGAAGTGATTCGCATGGTGAATTGGCAACGATTAGAACCCAAACGTAAGCAATTGCAAGGCACCGCTCCGATATCGGTCGATCGGTGGGTAAAAGTCATTCCTAGAATGCAAAAAGACGGTAAAATTCGAGCCGATTTACCGGCTGAAATGATCATTGTCATGATGGGTAATATTATTATTGCGCCAATGTTAGATGAACATCGGTTTTTGAAAAGTAAAGAATCGTGTGAAAAATACGTGAGTGTGATTATCGAAGCGTTGTTGATCGTGTTAAAGCCGCGTTTATAAAAGGGGGAGTGACTAATGGAATACAAAGATTATTATAAAATCATGGGTGTCGCCAAAGACGCTTCTGAAGCTGATATCAAAAAAGCATATCGAAAATTAGCGCGTCAATACCACCCTGATGTCAGTAAAGAAAAAGATGCCGAAACTAAATTTAAAGAAGTCAATGAAGCCTATGAAGTCTTAAAGGATTCTGAAAAACGTCAGTCTTATAACCAATTAGGTGCTGATTGGAAAAGTGGTGGGGCTGGTGCGAATCAAGCAAGTGGTTTTGGTGGCTTTGGTGGTTTTCAGCAGGGTCAGTCAGGTGGTGCTGGCGATTTTAGTGATTTCTTCGAGCAATTCTTTGGTGGCCAACAACGTGGCGGTGCACGCAGTTCTCATGCACCAAGACCTAAAGTAGGTGAAGACTTAACGACTACAGTTCAAATTAGTCTAGAAGAAGCTTATTTGGGGGCGAGCAAGACTATCCAATATGAAATGCTGGATGCCCATGGCGAGCGGCACCCAAAAGCGTTAACAGTAAAAATTCCCGCTGGAGTGATTTCTGGCCAACAAATGCGCTTGACCGGTCAAGGGGCTGCGGGTGTACAAGGGGCTAAAGCGGGTGATTTGTATCTTAAAATAGAGGTGTTGGAACATGCACAATACCAGGTAGCAGGTCGTGATTTAACCCTGGTAGTTTCGGTAATGCCTTGGGAAGCGGCGTTGGGTGCGGTATTGGCTGTGCCAACTTTAGGTGGCTCGGTCGATGTAAAAATACCAAGCGGCACCAAGAGTGGTTCAAAAATGCGTCTCAAAGGCCGTGGTTTGCCAGGAAAAACCCCTGGTGATCAATACCTATTGTTACAAATACAAGTGCCAATGCCAGTGAACCCTGAACAAATCGCTTATTATGAACAGATGCGAGATTTATTTTCGGTAAAACATTGAGTCAGCTGATGAACACTTCGATATACCTTAAAGACTACCGTCCCAGTGATTTTTTTATCGCCACGGTGCATTTGACGTTCAGCTTAGAACCGCATGCGACATGGGTCACCAATGTTATGCAAATCTATCGGAATCCCAACGCGCCGCGCAATGCACCCTTGGTATTAAATGGTGAAAAACAACATTTAAGCGCCGTCTATTTAAATGACCAATTATTGATGGAACAGGATTATCAATTAACTGAACAGGGTTTAACCATATCCTCGGTACCAGAACAATTTAGCTTGAAAGTAATCAGCACCTGTGATCCCTTTGCTAATACCGAATTAGAAGGATTATATGGATCTAATGGTAAATTTTGCACCCAATGCGAACCACATGGTTTTCGTAAAATCACCTATTATTTAGATCGTCCCGATGTGATGGCGATTTTTACTACGACGATCATCGGCGATGCCGCACGGTATCCGGTGATGTTAAGCAATGGCAATTGTGTCTTCGAAGAAGTGATCGATGGGATCAAAACCGTTACTTGGCAAGATCCGTTTAAAAAACCCTGTTATTTATTTGCGTTAGTGGCAGGTCACTTAGACTGTTATGAAGATAGCTTTGTGACCTGCAGTGGTAAGTCCGTGGTATTAAAAATCTTTGTTGAACCAGGCAACCTTGATAAAACTGCGCATGCTATGCAGAGCCTCAAGCAAGCGATGCTGTGGGACGAACAGCACTACGGTCGCGAATACGATTTAGCGATTTTTATGATTGTCGCGGTTAGTGATTTTAATATGGGCGCGATGGAAAACAAAGGTCTTAATATTTTCAATGCCAAATATATTTTAGCGAATCCAGATACCGCCACCGATGCCGATTATGAAGGCATCACGGTGGTGGTGGGGCATGAATATTTTCATAATTGGACCGGCAACCGCATTACCTGTCGTGATTGGTTTCAATTGAGTTTGAAAGAAGGTTTAACGGTTTACCGCGATCAAGAATTTTGTGCCGATATGACTTCTCGGCCGGTAACGCGTATCGATGATGTGCGCCTGTTAAAACGTCAGCAATTCTCCGAAGACGCCGGTCCCTTAGCGCATCCGGTGCGTCCCAGTTCGTATATCGATATGAATAACTTTTATACCGCGACTGTCTATAATAAAGGTGCTGAAGTGGTGCGCATGTTACAAACGCTAGAAGGTCCAATCGGTTTT
>CANCKG010000158.1 GCA_947378515.1 Gammaproteobacteria bacterium
AGCCAAAAAACAGTATTTAGCGTACTTGACATTCCCTATCAGTTGGCAGCACTTCTAAGGCAACTTGCAGATCCGCACATCCTGCGTCCTATAAAAGAGTTAAGTGTTCAAGAGTATGCGCGGCATGTTGTGTGGAATCCGTTAACCGATAAAGAGCATTATCGCGGTGGCGAATTTAATGAGCGCGGTTCAGTTAAGCCGACTGCCGAGCATATCAAAAAAACGCTCGCAAGTTTAGTGCCAGCCGATGGCAAATTTAAGGTTGATTATCAACAACGTGGCGTAGCATTATTATTTGATGTGGATTTGTGCCATTTAAAAGCTGAAAAATATATGTTCAGTGGCAAGGTAGACACGACGCGTTATTTTTGGTTAAAAAATAACGCGCAACATAAGCGTTATCCCAGCATTGGTTTAGCCGCGTTGCAAGCCTATGTTGCAGCAGTGCGCGCGACTGGGCAAATTCCCGACACTACCTTGTTAATCGGTTTGCAACAACAAGCTTTAATAGGCTTGGTGAGTGTTAATGACTTACTCGTGACGCGTTTGAATGTTTTGCGTGCTCAAGCTATGCTTCTCGAGCAATTGGCGCGAACAGTGCCGTTATTTGTCGTTAATGATCAAGGTGTATTGGAGCGCTATGATACGGCATGGCAAATGCGCGATGTCATCCGTGCATGTAAACATCCTGATGAATTCAGCGATTTTTATTATAATCAACTTAAATACTGTTTTCCTCAACCCATGAGTGACGCTATCACTAAAGAAGTTGCCAGCTTTAATGCCACTACGTATGCGCTCGAAAGTTTTTCGCAATTGTGTCATAATCCTGCAGGGCCGGTGGAATTAACTGCCTTGGTATTAAATTATTTAAATGTCAGTGAATTATGTGAGTTGCGGTTTTTGATGCTTGAGCAAACTGCGACCCATAATTTCCAAAAAATACTTAATCAGAGTATCGATCAAGTAAAATTGGCTGACTTACATGATCTTCTGCTGTGGTTAAAAGCCGAAGGTTTTTGTCAGAGCGATGATTTTTTTTGGCCAGAGCAGGCAGCCGAAGCGAGCTATCAAAAATGCATTGAAAAAAATCGCCAAACATGGATTAATTTTTTATGTTATTGCAGCCGTGGCGATGAATGGACTACCGGCAGTTCAGTAGCAAAAGATCTGTTTGATAGTCAAAAACACTTTTATCTTGCCCGACTCTATACGCACCTTGGTTTGAGTCAGGAGGCTTTAAACTATGATAACTTAGTTAACTGTTTGATTTTTAGCGCAAAGTCTGACAATCGAGCCTTAAGTAGTTCGGCCAAGCAGCAATTGACGCGACTCATTTATGCTGGCCTAGATTTTTTTGGCACTGCAAGCCCCTTAGATGATGAGTCACTTATGCGATTTTCGTGTCGGCAAGAGCGTATTAATTGCAGTGGCAATAACCGCGTTAATCGAAGTTTATTCTATCATTATAACTATTATCAAGATACGCCAACTTATGGTTTGCTTTCTAAAGTGACATGTTTACTAGATTTGATCGATTTACCACAGGTGCAAAGCTTAGTGACGCAGTATGTGAAGCGTGAATTAGCCACATTAACCGATTCTAAGGCAATCAGACGCTTTCGGAGTAAACATCGAGCTCTTGCTGATTTAGTGCAATTGCCACAGCATAGGTTAAGCATAAGCTGTCCGGTGACAGCAGCGTCAACGCCGCTGAATAGTTTAACTCCCAGCAGTCAATTAAGTTTAGCGAACCCTGACCCCAGGTACACGTCAATCGTCGCTATGAACGTGCAAAATTTGCCACTATGCACCATTGCTAAATTTTCTGCTTGTAATCCAAAATAGATTCTAAAAGAAAAAGGCAACCCTATTAAGATGTGGTTCATCGAGCGCTCACGATTCAGGTGCAAAATGCGTTTGAACCGTTTGGGTTAACAAAGCCATTTGGCCAGGGTGCGCTTTAAGATCCACCGTTTGATAGCGATTAATCGGCATTACGTTATCAGCGGTACTCACTTGACTTAAAAAGAGGATAAATAATTTTCATGGCGAGGTTCCTGCAATGAAAAAAAGCCGATGAAGCTTGTGAAACGTCTTGGCACTTCTAGGGTCAAATTGAACCCAATAAAAAACCCGCTACTCGAGACGGGTTTACGCGGTCTTTTCGCAAGTTCATGCTAAAGCCATTGTGGTAAATATTAGGCTAATTCACGCTGCGTGTCTATGGTTCGGATTACGAAAATTGCGACTTTGGAACACTAAACCAGATGAATCTTTTTAGTTTTTTGTCAATGGGGTACAAAAACTTTAGTGATCATGAGAAAAACATGTCGTCAAAAGATCTTCATCTTCAAGATCATCCGTTTCAGCCAATGTTTTTAATGAATGATGGTCAGCTTGAACTATTAACCGTGCTGTCAAATAATCACTGCACAAGGCATTTACACTGAATGCCATAGCAAATTTGTAAGGATAAAAACGGCTGATCCTGCTTTTTAAAATACCCTGCAAACTGCTCGTATTTTGTTCAGTGCAATCACGCAACTGAGTATTTACTTGGTAAAAATAGTAGTAGACCGCCGTTTTTAATCTAAACCAAGTGACTTGATCTTGAGTAATTTCAGTGGCAGACAACACGCCCACATAAGAAGCATTACCATCGTTAAAGCCATGCAATGCTTCTTCATTCAAACCTAACAAATCAGCCTGTGCGATGGGTTGTTTGCGCCACAAGGTATTAAGTAAGGCATCAGCAGCAGCTTGACGATTAGCGTCACACAAAGCAGGCAGGCAATATGGCCACCAAGTGCTTTTTAAACCCAAGCTAGAATCAGGATTGCTAATTAAATGCAGCGCAATGGCTAACACTCGTCGCTCACTGAGGAGTGCCTGAATGGTTTCATCCAAAACACCATCATCCGAGTGCAGACTGATGTAACGCAAAGCAGGATAAATGAGTAGCCAAGCTAGAGCTTGGTGCAAAGTTTGCTGCAATAAAGGGTCATTAGCAGTTAGCGATTGCGCACTTAAATCCAAGTGTTCAAGGCTATCTGCTTGACTAAATAACGTTAATACCGTGAGTGTGATATCAGGCACAGCCTCTTGTGTCAGCCAATCTTGAAAATAGGCCCGCACTACTGCTTGAGATTCTAGGCTTGATATTGGCACAGGAACAGGAATAGTGGCTAATTGATCAAAAACCGCCTGTTGTTTTGCACTAAATTTTTGGCCCACAGTGTGTTTGACTTTTAAAGTTAGCGGGGTTTGTCTTAAAGAATGGATGGTCGCAGCAAGCGCTGGATTAACGGTTAATCGAGTGATGAATACCGCACT
>CANCKG010000159.1 GCA_947378515.1 Gammaproteobacteria bacterium
GCCCTCGGATCGCTTGCAAATTATTGAAGAATTGACGAAAAATCAATTGCATGTCAGCAGCCCTTTAGTAGGCGTTCCCCATAGCGACGCAGTAATTATACTGACGATTAGCCTCAAGTCCGGTCGCACCATCGAGATGAAGAAAAAACTCTATCAACAAATAACCACTAATCTTAAGCACAGCCCTGGGATTGATCCTGCCGATGTGATTATCGTATTAAATGACATTCCAGCTGACAATTGGTCTTTTGGTCATGGACTCGCGACCCTGGTTGATTAAAGCTTAAGTTTTTAGCATTAAATGTAAACAATAACTCACCTTTGTCCCCTATAATGCGGGTACATTTTTTTATTTTGGAATGATTATATGCCTACTACCACCAAATCACCCATGCTTATTTATATTGTCTCGGCTATCGCTGCTCTTGCCGGTCTACTATTCGGTTTTGATACCGGCATTATTTCTGGCGCGCTGCTTTTTATTCAAAAAGACTTTATCTTATCGACAGAAATGAAAGAATTAATCGTCAGCAGTGTGTTATTTGGTGCGATGTTAAGTTCGCTATTAAGCGGTGCGCTATCCGATCGACTGGGTCGACGGCGCGTAATGTTGATCATATCGGCACTATTCATTGCTGGCACTTTAATCGCATCGCTTGCCCCAACTGTCAGCATGATTCTACTAGGCCGAGTTATTATCGGGGTGGCAATCGGCATCGGTTCTTATACGGCACCTCTCTATATCGCTGAGGTAGCACCTAAGCAGTTACGCGGTGGCTTAGTATCTCTCAACCAATTAGCCATCACCATTGGTATTTTATGTTCATATTTAATTGACTTTGCCTTCACCGATTACGCCGGTTCTTGGCGCTGGATGTTCGCCTTTGGTTTAGCACCGGCGATTTTATTAGGCCTCGGGATGATTTTTTTACCTGAAAGCCCACGTTGGTTGATCAAAAAGAATTTAATTGCCAAAGCCACCTTGACATTACAACGTTTACGCAACAATACCGATGTCAAACATGAATTCGATGAAATACAAAACAGTTTTAACCACAAAAAAACCGCTTTTCGGGAAGTGTTTTCTGCTTGGGTACGGCCGGTATTGTTTTTAGGCGCGATGCTCGGCTTTATCCAGCAAGTAACTGGTATTAATACCATTATTTATTATGCTCCAACGATCTTTCAAATGGCTGGCTTTCACGGTGCGTCAAGCTCTATTTTAGCCACTGTCGGCATTGGCATCGTCAATGTCTTAGCGACCGTATTTGCGATTTTTTACCTGGATAAACTAGGTCGTCGGCCGCTGCTATTGACCGGCATCATCGGTATGGGTGCGAGTTTGTTGTGCTTGAGCATCGTCTTTCATTTTAATGGTCAATTCAGCTTCTTACGCTGGGTCGCGATGGCTTGTACCTTTACCTTCATCATCAGCTTCGCATTCAGTCTAGGGGCTATTTTATGGCTAATGGTATCCGAAATTTTCCCACTCGAAGTACGCGGTGCGGCGATGGGTGTCGCGGTCTTTAGTTGCTGGTTTTGGAATTTCGCCGTCTCAGCCACTTTTTTGAGTTTATTGCATTTACTCGGACCAACGTACACATTTTTAATGTATGCCTTAATGTGTGTCTTTAGTTTTGTCTTTTGCTATTACAAAGTGCCTGAAACCTCGGGTGTTACCCTCGAAAAAATCGAAGCCAATATTCGTGCCGGTCGAGCCTTACGTGATATTGGTCAAGCCCGATGATTAAAACACTCATCACCTGGGATTTGGGTGCAACGAAATGTGCCGCGGGTATTATTGAATACCACAGTGCCACCAACCAATATCTTACTTTACGACGTTGCGCGATAAAATTAACCGAAGCACAATCACTCGACGATTTAATCACCCAATTAGAAGCAACACTCTTGTTTTCGATGACCGATGCCGATGCTATTTGCATTGGTGCTGCCGGCATTTATGATGGGACTCATTTAATTCTCGAAAAGGCTTATCCTTATGACATGAATTTTGCCGATATCGCCCAACAACGTGACTGGCCCCCATTCGCCGTCATTCACGACTATGCGCCGGTGGTTTGCGCCACATTCACCCAATGCTTAATGGATCCTGCTTATACCCAACATTTAACGCCCTGCCCTATTAATCCGCTAGGTCGCCGTGTCGCCATCGGTGTGGGTACCGGCCTTGGCATTAAAGATGGCGTGTTATTAGCCAATGGAGATTTTTGGTTAGGTCAAAATGAAGGTGGTCACATCGGTATTTGCTTAGCCCCCGAAACGAACGCTGCTACCCGTGCCCAACATCATGCCTTAATGGATTTTTTAGCACGTGTCGACGATACCCCCGTCACTTTTCAAAAGATTTTATCCGGGTCAGGGACCGTGCGTTTACAGCAATTCTTTTATCCTGATAGTCCAGACCTGACACCCGAAAGCATTGGCATGGCCATTCGCGCCGGACTCGCCGATAAAACATTAAAAGCTTTTGCTTGGTACTTGGGGCTATTTATTGGCACTATCCAACTGACTTTTATGCCCGATGGTGGCATTTGGATTGCCGGTGGAGTGGTGATGCAGCATTTGGCATTATTTGACTGCCCTGAATTTCAACAAGGCATAGAAGCGTCTCCCGCCTATTTATTGCAACGCCAGCAATTTCCCTTAGGCATTCTCATCCATCATGATAATGCGTTAATTGGTGGCGCTCACTATGCGGTAAAACGCTTGTTGTAATGGCAAAGTTTTTGCAATAGACTGAAAGCTCATTATTGAGAGGATTCAGTGATGCCGAACTTATTTGAGACTTACCAACAGCGAATAGCGGCCACCCCCTTAAAGAATAAAGCCGTAAAAGCATTCTTAAAAACGCTGTTTGCCTGCCAAACATTAAGCGTTATCGAAAAAATCGGCTTATTAACCACGCCGATTAACAATACCTCCTATCGCAATTTTGGCCACGCCCTACTCAGTACGCAGCGTGGCTCTTTGATTCACCATTATCTGACCGCACTGCACCATTGGGTCACCAATAAAAAAACTGCCATGGCGGTTCTCACCGTATTATGTCAAATACTCGCCATAGAAGGAACACTAGGCCATCTTGTCGCCAGTTATTTCAATAATCACGTCGTCAAACACTATCTGCAATTACTTCGGCACTTAGTGTCTCAAGGCTTGCCAGCGCGTGCTTTACTGCAGTTATTAACCATCCGTTCCGCGCTGGGTTTAACGCTTAGCCATTGCCTTGCTTGTCATCAAACATCCGATAGTTTAAGCCGTTATTGCCAATTACTAAAAAGTCTAGAACCCGAAGCTTCTCCC
>CANCKG010000160.1 GCA_947378515.1 Gammaproteobacteria bacterium
GACGCCGTGGGACGATTTTTTCAATTTTGCGATCTTTATCGAAGATGATTTGGGTCTCGACAGTATCAAAATCGATGGCGCCGCGTTTGTTGCGGTTGCTCAGCAAGGCATGAAATAATTGATGCAAGTGTTCGAGGGATGCCCAGGCAATTTGATGTTGGGTGCGTAAATCCAGCGCATCTTTATTTAACATCGCATCGACGTCATCATAGGTTAAACGCGCCGCCGAATGCATGATGGCTTCGTAAAAACGCGATTCTTGAATAATGCCGGCAGCACTGATTTGCATATCGCACACCATGCATAGACGATCCACTTTGGGTTTGAGCGAGCACAAACCATTAGAGAGAATTTCTGGTAGCATTGGAATGACGTAACCGGGAAAATACACCGAATTGCCGCGATGAATCGCTTCTTCATCCAAAGGACTGTGGATTTGCACATAGTGACTGACATCGGCAATAGCGACGATTAAGCGAAAACCCTTGCCACTCTTTTCGCAATACACCGCATCATCAAAATCTTTGGCATCCTCGCCATCGATGGTAACCAGTGGCAAATGCCGTAAATCGACGCGATTCTTCGCCTCTGAACTATCCACTGTTTCCGTTAAAGCTTTTATACTAGCAGTGACAGCGTCCGGCCAGATAAGCGGGATTTGATGGGCGCGAATGGCAATTTCCGCTTCCATGCCAGCGCCTAATTGATCACCCAATAATTCGGTGATATTCCCGGTGGCTTGGCGGTATTCCGAAGGATGGGTGGCAATGGTTACGACGACAATTTGGCCAGGCTTGGCGGATTGTGTTTGATCTTCAGTAATGAAAATGGAATGAGCGATGCGTTTATTTTCGGGAATTAAATAATGAACGCCGTCATCGAGGCAATAACGGCCGACTAATTGCGTCGTGTTATGGGCGAGTACTTCAACTAGACTCGCTTCACGCCGGCCTTTGTAATCCAAGCCCATCACGCGCACTAAGACGCGATCGCCATCAAATAAACTCTTCATGGTGCGGGCGCTTAAAGCAAGATCCGGTGTACTGTCATCGGCGACCACAAAACCAAAACCATCCCGATGGCCAACGACCCGGCCCGTCACTAAATTCATTTTTTCTGGCAAACCGTATTCACGACGGCGATTGAGTTTTAATTGGCCATCGCGACACATGGCAAATAAACGGCGTTCGACACCGATCAATTGTTCTTCGGACGTGATCTTAAGCGCGGTACAAATATCTTTATAAGAAGCCGGTTTGGCGTGCTCTTTTAAGAGGGATAAAATGTATTCGCGACTCGGTACCGGATTGGCGTATTTTTCCGCTTCCCGTTCGGCAAAAGGATCCGCAGATTTGGGTTTTTTGGTTTTGGTTAATTCTTTAATGCCATTCATCAATTTTTTTAATAATTTTGCCATGTGTATCTTTAATCCTTTATATATTCGGTTTTATGACTAGGGACAGAAAAAGTCTGTGCATCTTCCAGTCGGTAGGCAGTTAAACGGTTGCCCCAGGCGCAACCAGTATCGATTGCTGCGACATTAAAGTCGCCACCGACATCGCCTAATAAGGCAGCCCAGTGGCCAAAGATGATGCGTGTCGTAGCAGTTCGACGGTTCGGTATTTGATACCAAGGCCAGTAACCCGCTGGTAATTCGTTGAGGCCGCGTTTAAATTCTAGTGACATCTTACCATTTGAAGAGACAATGCGCTGCCGTGTTAAACAATTAATGATACAACGCCATCGTTCGGCCCCTGTTAAATCATCATGCCAAGTCATTGGAGCGTCGTCATACAAGTGCGCTAATAAGTCAGAGCCCAGCGGACTTTGTAATTGAGCGCTGGCTTCCGCTGCTAGATTTAACGTAGTGTCGAGTGTCCAACTGGGCGCAACTCCAGCGTGCACGACTAAAGTATTATAATCGGAATCATAAAGCACCAAGGGTTGACACATGAGCCAAGCTGTCAAATGATCGCGATCGGGTGCTTGGTAGAGAGCGTTCAGCGTGTCACCTGGCTTGATAGCCGTTTTGCCTAAGACCACACTTAAAAAATACAAGTCATGATTGCCTAAGACACTCATGTGTTGTGGTGGCAAGCTGGATGTAAAGCGTAGTGTTGCTAATGAGCCAGGGCCGCGATTGATTAAATCACCGGCAAACCACAAGCGATCTGTGTGTTCATTGAAGTGAATTTTATTCAATAAAGACATCAGTTCGTAATGGCAACCTTGAATATCTCCTATCACATAAGTTGGCATGGGTTAGTTTTTCTCGCAATTGCCAAGCAGCCATCCTTGGATACAAGACCTGTCAAACCATCCATGGTTTGCCGTTCGCCGGCAAAATTTGCGGCCAGCCCGTCGAAGTCGCGAGCATGATGTGTATAGCAAATGGTGATTGTGGTTCCACAAACACCATGGCTTAATGCACCGCATCGTGTTTGATCAATTGAAATGCTTTGATTTCCAGCATAAAAGGTACCCCATTATCGGCAATCATTTCATAGTTACCAAACATGCTGCCGACCGGCGTATTTAACGTGACAAAACTGGTGTATTCAAAGGTGTCTCCAGGTCCCAGATAAGGTTGTGCCCCAACTACTCCGATACCACGCACTTCTCTAACTGAGGCGTGGCCGTCCATGACAAACCAGTGTCGGTGTAATAATTTAGCACCGATAGTGCCGCTTAGGTGTTCGAGTTTAATATCGTAAGCAAAATTAAAACAATGACTGGCAGGGTCAGAGGTGGTCGGCAGATAATAGCTATGCACGGTAACTGTGATGACGCAAGGTATGGAGTGGGCATGATCAGTCATGGTGTTATTCCGGTAAGGGAGCGTGAACAGGGGTTGGAGCCTGCGCTTGTGCAGTTGAAGCGTGCGTGATAGCGACTTCGGATAGTCCCAACGTTAAAGGTGGTAAGGCATTTTTCCCATAAAGAATATAAGGGTTATTCAAAACCAAACCGCTGAATTGAGTTTTTCCTTGTTGTGTTTTTAACACGAAATCGCGTAAAGCTAAGCCATTAGCGGAGCCAATCGCGAGTTTATGTAAATCCTTAAAAAGCATGTCGCTGTTGATCAATGTTTGTTTATGGAGTGATTGATGTTTGGTGTAAGCGGCAGTCACTTTGGACCAATTTAAGACTAGGCCATGGTCGGTACGAAATATGATGGCCGCTTGTTCATCACCGACAATCAATTGACCATTATTTAACGATACTTGTAACCAACGTAAAAAAGCGACACCTAGCGCTAAGCGAGGTGCATTGGCCGCCCCATAAGAGCCAAGTGTCCGCGAATTGGTGGCGTCAGTGGCTGC
>CANCKG010000161.1 GCA_947378515.1 Gammaproteobacteria bacterium
GTTCAAGGCAACCCACAGCACCTTAGAACCCTTACCAACAGCGTACTAAAAAACAATCAAATTCATCTCAATCAAACCTTTGTGGTTTTAGCCGGTAGCCTGGGTTGCTACTTGCTTCTAGCTATTTTTATCATTCGTAAACTCAAACAGAATTCTCAACAATTAGGCTCTTTCATTATTCAGTTACAAGGCATGAACGGCGAATTAGAAAGTGAAATTATCAAGCGCGATAAAATGGCGTACCAATTAGTTACGCTCAATGACGAATTAAAATTTCAAGCTTTACACGATGTTTTAACAAACCTACCCAATCGTCGACTCTTTGAAGACCGATTAACTGCAACCATTCAAAGCGCTAAACGAAAAAAAACTTTTTTTGCGGTCATGCTAGCGGATCTTGATGGCTTTAAAATCATCAACGACACCCTGGGTCATGCGCTTGGCGATAGCTTATTACAAGAAGTAGCGCTGCGCTTTTCGAATACCATTCGCGAAATGGATACTGTCGCGCGCTTAGGTGGCGATGAATTTGCGTTTATTTTAACTGACTTAAAACAACCTTCCGAAGCATCGATTGTTGCCGAAAGAATCATCAAAGCGTTAAATGAAACCATCCATGTTAAAGGTCATTTACTCAATATCAATGTTAGCATCGGCATCACCACGTATCCTTTTGACAGTGATTCTGGCGTAGAATTATTAAAAAATGCTGATGTGGCGATGTACAATTCCAAAAATATTTCTTATGGCGGCTTTCAATTTTTCAGAGAAGAAATGAATACCATCAGTAAACGCGAATTATTGCTACGCCATGATTTTGTCGAAGCACTTAACCATCAAAATTTATACTTACACTACCAACCAATCATCGATAAAAAAGCTCATGCTATTATCCATTTTGAAGCTTTATTACGCTGGCATCATCCACAACTTGGCAATATTATCCCCTTGGAAATTTTAAAGCTGGCCGAACATTTAGGTTTGCATTTGGCTTTGGGAGATTGGGTCATACAACAAGTGTGTCGTCAACTTGTCTTGTGGCAAGAACAAGGCTTTAATGCTGGCAGTATTTGTGTCAACGTGACGGCTCATATGCTTGAGCAAAACGATTTTATCCAGAAATTGCAAGCTATCTTGCTTAAATCACACATCGCGACAACGAATATTATCTTAGAAATAACCGAAGCGAGCTTGATTACCAACACCGATACCATGACCAAGATTTTCAAGCAATTAACGGCCATTGGCATCCGTATTGCCATCGATGATTTCGGCACCGGTTATTCTTCATTAAATTACTTGCGCCATTTACCGATTCAAATTCTAAAAATAGATCAAACGTTCGTGCGTGAATTAAGCACCAATAGTGATGATCGTAATACCAATGTGACACGTGCCATCATCGATTTAGCCAAATTATTGCATTTAGAAGTTATTGCTGAAGGGGTGGAAACTTCTGAGCAAGCGACCATTCTCGAAAAAATTGGTTGCTCTAAAATGCAAGGTTATTTGTTTAGTAAAGCGCTGCCAGCTGAAGAATGCCTTCACATTATTATTTAAGGTAAATAACCATGCTTACCATCAAAGAATTATTGGTTCTTAATCTTGAAAAAAAAGCCTCGGATTTGCATCTTTCAGTCGGCATGCCACCGATGTTACGCATCGACGGTGATTTAGTGACCACCGATTACCCGGTGCTCGATGAAGCCATGCTGTTAACCATCTTTCAAACAGTTATGACTGAACTCCAATTAAAAGAATTTGCTGAGCAATTAGAAATTGATTTCTCGTTTGCCATCGAAGGTTTAGCACGGTTTCGCATCAATGCTTTTCATCAAGCGCGTGGCTTCGGTGCAGTCTTTCGAACGATTCCCACGCATATTCCCAGTATGGAAGATTTGCATTTGCCAGCCATTTTTAAAGAAATCGCCGATGCTAATTCCGGCTTAATTTTAGTGACAGGACCAACTGGTTCAGGTAAAAGCACTACCTTAGCTGCGATGATTAATTATCTCAATGAAAATGAACCCTATCACATTTTAACGGTCGAAGATCCGATCGAGTTCACTCACACCAGCAAAAAGAGTTTAATCAATCAACGCGAAATACATCGCGATACCTTTGGTTTCAACGAAGCTTTGCGCTCAGCCTTACGTGAAGATCCGGATATTATCTTAGTCGGTGAAATGCGCGATTTAGAAACCATTCGTTTAGCGCTAACCGCCGCTGAAACCGGTCACTTAGTCTTTGGCACCCTGCACACCTCATCGGCGGCTAAAACCATCAATCGTATTATCGATGTGTTTCCTGGCGATGAAAAACCGATGGTTCGCAGTATGTTATCAGAATCCTTACAAGCAGTAATTTGCCAATCCTTACTCAAAAAACCGGCCGGTGGCCGCGTTGGCGCCTTTGAAATCATGCGCTGTAATCCCGCTATTCGCAATTTAATCCGCGAAGACAAAACTGCTCAAATGTATTCAGCGATTCAAACTGGCGCCAATATCGGCATGCAAACCCTCGATCAGCATTTGCAACGCTTAGTGAGTGATAACATCATCGATAAAGCCACGGCTTATAACGTGGCGATTAGTAAAGAGTATTTCAAATGATTAACAGGGGTATGGCCGCCTTTTAATGCATAGAAATTTTAACGGTTAGTTTTGACAAACTCTGAAATTATTTTTGAGCAAGCAAAAAACCGCAGCAACGGTGTTAAAAAATAATTTAACAGTTACTCATGGGTTAATTGTGGCGCCTATTCAGCAGGTTTTTCATTGTCATAGCCTTTATCTGCAATAACATACTCAGAAGTAGGTAACTTTTCAATAAATTCTGGCGCGGCCTTGCAATCATGTACTTCTCCTCCGGTAAGCTCAAATTCAATAGGTAAGCCGCAAGCATCAACAGCCAGCAAGAAAGTTTCCGGCCTTTAGGCCGGAGTGTTTTAGACTTGGAAGAGGTGTGCAAATCGAACAAGTCCGCACCTTGTGAAACCTTAGGCGTAGGCCGAGGTACGGTGCTCCTACCGCCCTGAAGGGCGGGGTTTCAAACCAGCTAAGGAATGTCGGATAAAGTGAGTTTTAGGAGCCAAATGTCGCTGGTGAATCGCGCCAAGGGCAACCTACACGCATTCGATATAACATACCTTCAACCATTAATCGTAGATTAGGTTGTCAAGGCAATTTAGAAATGTCACCTATTCCAGCAAGATAGAGATGTCACCTTTTGGTGTTCATCTTGCTGGAACGGGAGGGCTTCACTTACTAGGCCCATTTTACTTCATAGCAGTTATCCATAAGACGCGGAGGCTTTAGGTTGAC
>CANCKG010000162.1 GCA_947378515.1 Gammaproteobacteria bacterium
ATTGGCATAAAATCATCAGCACTGGCACCTAAGCCATGCAACCAAATGACAGTGGCCGTGGCAGGTTGGTTCGACGCTATTATTTTTGTCGCTAACATAGTATTTTCTCAGTAGTAGTTATTAATAAGGTTTTTAAGCGTTGATTCGTCGCTCCAAACACATTAGCATTTTCTTGATGACCATTTTACCACGATCTCGCAGAACCCCATGTTGCCAGGTTTTATGCTGCCATACAGGAGCATTCGGTTTTTTTCAACGCAGCTGTCGCGGCAGTAACATTTACATAAAAATCATCCATCGTAAATAATACTTCTAACGGCACGCTATTGTTCACCAAGATCTTAAAATTATACAATTCTGGCCAATTTTTTTGCGCTAATAATTTAGCCGCTTCTGTGAATACGGCTAAGCCAGAATAATCTCTTAACATCTCACGCAGATCACAGGCAACCAATTGAATCGTTGACCTGTGAGGATTCTGATAATCCAGCAGTTCTCGGTGAAAACCCACTATACCGCTCGCCATTTAAGATGCGAGGTTAGTGATTTACTATATACCTATGGCGAGCGGTATAGCTCTATTTTAAATTTATACCCATCGCACTTCAAAGTGCGATGGGTATATAACCCACACTCCACACTGCTATCGGTTTTAATAGTCAAAAGTCTACGAAATGAAAATCTTTAAAGTTCCGCTGCATCTGGGCTAGAGGCTTCACCGAGAATTACTGCTGATAATTCAGTGGTACCTGGACTGTTATTTCATGTTCCATATTAAGCCGTTCGGCAAGTCTTGTTATATTCTGAAATCAAACTCACGCCTTGACTGCCATCAAAACTAGCATCGGTATCTGCCGACCACAGGATTGCCCCTTGTAACTTCGTGGCTTTAATATAAGCACAGGTACTATCGACTAATTCAGGTGACATATAACCGATGAATTGCCGTAATGCCGGATTATAAAGATAAGAGGCAATCACTGTATTGTCGCTAGCTTTAACATCATAGTGACTATAACCACTGCTCACTAAGTTACTCACAAATTTATAAGGTAACATGCCACTTTGATTGGAATATTGCGCCGGCAAGATCGCCGCTCCCGTCCAGGCTTGATCAAAACCTGGATTCGTTGCACTGCTACCGGCGTTGACTCCAGCAAAACCGCGACCATAAGACGCCAAGCCCACTTGTAATTTAGCAGGATCGACGCCATAAGCTAAGATTTTTGTTGTCACTTCATCGGTCGCATAATTGATCGCATAGGTATGAGTCAAATCCATCGGTTGCTTTAACATAATATGAGAAATTGCCCCGGGATCCGCCGTTAATGACCAGGGGCCGTGCAAATCATAGGTCATTAAATTAATCGCATTGACCGAAGCTTGAATTTTTTTGAACCACCCACCGTCAACCGAGGCATTGATATAATCCAAATATTGCTCATTAACGGTAATTGTAACCGCAATATAAGCATCAGGGCCTAAGGCTGCTCGCGTTGCGACCACCAGATTGTATAAGTTTTGATAATCCTGACAGGTAGCCGCACTAGGCGCCTCTTGAGAGCCTGCGGCATCGATCGGCGGTTCAAAATCATAATCCACCCCGGAGCTAGCAGTCATACCGTGCGCTTGCATACCGGTCATAAAGGCACTTAAAGAGCTAAGAAAGGTGCTTTGATTAGCAAAAATGGTTTGAAACGTTTGGGTTGAAACAGACTTATTCGTGACCGTATTAGCACCACCAATCGCAATCACTTTGCGGCTATTGGCAGCCGTCTTTAATTTTAGAAAGGCACCAAAATTATCCATCTGACCGGGAATACTCCACTGATCGGCGGTCGCATAATCAAAGACTTGTAACTGACCGGTATTGCCATTGAGTTGCACCGCGGCGCACGTACCACTAGCCAGGGTGCCGACGATTTTTGCATCGACACTACCGCATAAACTTTGCCAAACCGGAAAATCACTCACTTGATTATTGGCTAAATCCGCCCATAAATCATCGAAATGCAATACCCCGAGCCACGCTTGCTTAGCCCCTAAGGTGCTGTATTGATTGATTAAATCTTGGCTCCATACTTGTAAAAAAGCAAATTCCACCACATCGGAGTTTTGAACTTTATTCACCATATCCGGATTCGCTGTGACGCTCGTGCTGGCATAGGTATTGGGATAAGCGCCGTCAAAAGGATAAGCCGGGTAACCACTGTTATCCGTATAACCCGACCATTCTGTCAGGTAAGTGGTTAATTGCGCAGCTTGTGCGCTCGAAAATAACAATGCCAGTGAAAGCGCCGATAATAAACATTTCATGAATAAACCTCTCGTTGATGGATACTCGTTGATGGATATTAATTAAATAAAATCGTATCCATTCACCACATTTTCCTATTTCTCGCGTAGATCTACGCCAGTGGCGACTGGCAGCGATGGGGGATGGTTAAGGGGGAGAATCGCGATTCTCCCCCTTAACATGCACTGCGTGCGGGTTTCCCGCGCGTAGGTGCTGAATGGATAAATAAAATGTATCTATTCAGCACATTTACTACATTTTACGTAGAAGCTTGCTAGTGGCTCCTTACGCGATGGGGGATTTTAAGGGGGAGAATCGCGATTCTCCCCCTTAACATGCACTGCGTGCGGGTTTCCCGCGCACAGTGCTGAATAGATAAAGAAAATCTTTATACAATCGGTTTCAAATAGGTAGCAAAAACATTGGCCATCAGACTGTTCGCCGAACCTAATGTAATGCCGGTACCATTATTGCTAGCGGAACCATTGCCACCATAGACATTGTAATTAGCTTGTTGCAGATAGTTAAAGTCTGAAGCAGGCCCATGACGATTCACCCGCCAAGCGGTCCAACCGATAAAGCCGCCTTGCTTGCCGTTGGCATAAGCATTGGTGGTGGCAAAATCGAGCATCAATTGCATATCGGCTGTACAGTTCGCATTAGCAGCGCCGCCAAATTCCGTCAATAACACTTTCATATGATTGTCATTCAACCATTGTGGTAGATCGGTGATGGCCAATTGCTGAGCAAAATCATCGGCACCCGTATACACATTACAGGCCGAAGAAAGCCCGCTGAAATTACGGTCAAAGTATTGATGCATTTCCAGCGCGATATTGTCGGTGTCGACATCGATGCCCGCTGCGTTAAAAGCATTCATAGTAAAAACTTTACCATTATCTGCCGTCCAGCCGTGCAAAGGATCCCAATTGTTACCACTGAAAATGACTAAGTTTTGTTTAAGATTATGTGCTGCCTGATAATCTCGAATCGCGTGATAAGCCGCCACTTCATTATCGAACACTTG
>CANCKG010000163.1 GCA_947378515.1 Gammaproteobacteria bacterium
TGGTTTAACCAGCATACGGCCAGAATCTTTCAGCATGTAGAGCGCATAAGCGGTGGTTTTGCCAAGTGAATTGGCAATCAACACCCCATTTTGACGAGCTGCCACGCGACCTTTTTTAGCCGGACCGTAATGATCAAATGAACTGAAAATTAAACCGGTGCCACTCGTTGCGGTCATGAATTCCGTTCTAAAGCCGATCAAGCCACGGGTGGGAATCATATAATCCAAACGAATCCGGCCTTTACCATCGGATACCATGTCTTTCAAATCACCTTTACGAGCCCCCATGCGTTCCATGACTGCACCTTGGTGCTGATCTTCAATATCAATCGCAACGGTTTCATACGGTTCGCATAATACACCATCAATTTCCTTCATGATCACTTCAGGACGAGAGACCGCTAATTCGAAGCCTTCACGACGCATGGTTTCGATCAAAATCGATAGATGTAACTCACCGCGACCAGAGACTTTGAATTTATCGGGATGCTCGGTTTGATCCACTCTGAGTGCGACGTTATGAATTAATTCACGTTCTAAGCGTTCTTTGATTTGACGGGTGGTAACGAATTTACCGTCGGTTCCTGCAAATGGTGAATTGTTCACCATGAACATCATGGTAACGGTGGGTTCATCGACTGTTAGGGGTGGTAAAGCTTCGACATTCAGTGTGTCGCATAAAGTATCAGAAATTTTTAAATCAGCGACCCCAGTCACAGCGACGATATCGCCGGCACTGGCTTCTGGAATTTCTGAGCGTTCCACACCGGAGTAACCCAAAATTTGCAAAATTCGACCACTGCGGGTCTTGCCTTCGGTATTGATAATCGTGATATTGGTATTGGTTTTGATCGTGCCACGAGCAATTCGGCCAATACCGATCGTACCGACATAACTGGAGTACGATAACGAACTGATTTGCATTTGAAAGGGGCCATTAACTTCAACTTCTGGCGCTGCTACTTTGTCGATGATCGTTTGAAACAACGGCTTCATATCGGTGCCAGGATGTTTTAAATCCAGGGTGGCAAAGCCTTGTAAGGCAGATGCATAAACGATGGGGAAATCTAATTGTTCATCGGTAGCACCCAATTGATCAAATAAATCAAACACTTGGTCGATGACCCAGTCTGGACGCGCCGAAGGGCGATCGATTTTATTGATCACAACAATTAATTTTAAACCTTGAGCAAAGGCTTTAGACGTCACGAAGCGTGTTTGTGGCATTGGGCCATCGACCGCATCAACGACTAATAAAGCGGCATCCGCCATCGATAAAATCCGTTCTACTTCACCGCCGAAGTCAGCATGTCCAGGGGTATCGATGATGTTAATTTTAATGCCTTCATAAACGACAGTACAGTTTTTCGCGAGAATGGTAATGCCGCGTTCTTTTTCTTGGTCATTGGAATCCATGAAGCATTTGACTGGAGCGGTTCGAGAATCTAGCGTGCCAGATTGTTGTAAAAGGGTATCCACTAAGGTGGTCTTACCATGATCGACGTGGGCAATAATAGCGATGTTACGGATGTTAGCTGTAGTGATGGTAGTCATAAGTTGTATTTATTCGTTAAAGTTGTGATACGTAGTGCTTTAATAAAGCGGCAAAATCGCTATTTAATTCCGGATGTGCTAGACCAAAAGCAATCGTTGCTTCCAGGTAGCCCAGTTTACTACCGCAATCATAGCGTTTACTTGGGATGATCATCGCGTTGACGCACTGCTTTTTAAGTAATAAAGCGATGGCATCGGTTAACTGAATTTCACCCCCGGCTCCTTGTGCTGTCTTTTCAAGGCAACTGAAGATATCCGGCGTAAAGATGTAACGACCAACAACCCCAAAAGATGAAGGAGCATCTTGCGGCAGTGGCTTTTCAACAATAGCGGTTATTTTAACAGGATTTGACGTGGCAGTTGCGTCTTGTGTTCCGGTATCAATAACCCCATATTTCTGACTGTCTTCGCGTTTGATATGTTCGACCGCCAAAATACTTGTTTGGGTCTGGTTAAAGACCGTCAGCATGTTACCCAAACAGTTTGATGAAGCCGTGCTGATTAAATCATCGGCTAATAACACCGCAAAGGCTTCACCATTAATCAACGGTCTGGCGCATAGCACTGCATGACCGAGACCTAAAGTTTCTGGCTGACGAATATAAGCACAGTTTACCCCTTTGGGTAAAATGTTTTGCACAATTGACAATAATTCATGTTTTTGTGTTTCTATTAAGCGACATTCGAGTTCAAAATTTTTATCAAAATGGTCTTCAATAGCGCGTTTTGAGCTACTCGTTACAAAAATTAAATCAGTAAAGCCAGCGGAAATAGCTTCTTCGACTGCATACTGAATCAGTGGCTTATCGACAATCGGCAACATTTCTTTTGGATTTGCTTTGGTAGCGGGTAAAAAGCGTGTGCCTAGGCCTGCTACCGGAAAAATAGCTTTGCGTGGTTTCATGATTCCTGTCATTGTTTGCTACTCGTTGCGGGATTGTTAGCACCGCGGCCAATGCCAAAGTAGGTGAAACCCAATTTATTTAAATAGGCAGGATCATACAGATTCCGGCCATCGAAGATTACAGCGTTGGTTAAATTTTTATAGAGTAAGTCAAAATCAGGGCTGATAAATTGCGGCCATTCGGTGACAATGACTAAAGCATCTGCATCGATTAGGCATGCTTCCGGCGTTGAGCACAGTTTAAAATCGTCACGTTTCCCATACAGACGCAGTGCTTCTGGCATTGCGACAGGATCGTGTGCTTGAATACGTGCGCCTGCAATTAGTAAAGCATCGATTAAGTTTTTGCTAGGTGCATCTCGCATGTCGTCGGTGTCGGGTTTAAAAGCCAAACCCCAAATAGCGATGATTTTACCGGCTAATTCACTTTTAAAGTAGGTATCGATTTTGCTAAATAAGACTTTCTTTTGGCGTTCATTTACTAAGTGCACGGAACGCACTAACATTAAATCTAAGTCCGTTTCAGCCGCCATGTATTCTAACGCTTGGACATCTTTGGGGAAGCACGAACCACCATAGCCACAGCCGGGGTTGATGAATTGCCGGCCAATCCGTGGATCCGCGCCAATGCCTAGGCGAACATCGTCGATATCGGCGCCGAAGCGTTCGGCTAATAGGCTAATTTCATTCATGAAGCTGATTTTTGTCGCTAACATGGCATTTGCGGCGTATTTAGTGAGTTCGGCCGAGCGTGGTTCCATGCAAATGACGCGATCGCCATTGCGATTAAAATAACGATAAAGGTTAAATAAGTGATCTTTAGCGCGTTCAGAATCTACGCCTAAAATGATGCGGTCAGAT
>CANCKG010000164.1 GCA_947378515.1 Gammaproteobacteria bacterium
GCGTCCGTGAAACAGCATCCATGAAACGCTGTCCGTCAGAACGGCGATTGGCATTGCCATAACTGTCATTAGCGCGATTAGCCGAATCTGAGCGCGGCTTCGCTGAATAATCGGTGTTGCGCCCAGAATAACTAGGCCGACCCGAATACTCGGGTTTCACAGTTGAACTAGGTCCACGATTCGGGGCTCTCCGATCTACGGCCGAATCAATAAACCGCTGCCCTTCTGAGCGACGATTGGCATTACTATAATTATCACTATTGCCTTGATACGGGGCACGGGTTGGACGCTCTTCGCGGCTACCTGCATAAGGCGCACGGGGGCCAGTGGTGGGCCTACCTAGGCCAGAAGGCTGAGGACGAATACCCGATGATGGAAAAGCCGTTGTTCTTGAACCCCGGTCTTCTGGTCGTTGATTTCTTACGCTTGACTCCGGGCTCCTACCTGCTGTCCTTTGTCCTCGGTATTCTGTCCCCTGACCTCGATCAGGTGTGCGATTAAGTCTTTCTTCGCGCATTTGTCCCTGATAGGCACTGCGAACTGGACTAGCATCACGGCTCCCCGCAACATGCGAACGATCCGGCGTTGGGCGTTTTTCACGGTTCGTATGTGCCTCTGGGCGCGTTGATCGCTCGAACGCACTTTCATTCTTACCTTGATAGGGCGTTTTCGTTTGCCGAGCAAGACGATCATCGGAACGAGCAGGCCGCTTTACTGGGGCTTTAGATTTTGTCACAGTATCGCGTGGTTGTTCAGTCACATCACGTGGTAGATCAATCGAAAAATCGGTTTCTGGTTGATCAATAACTACAGTATCGGTCGGCTTTACCGCCATGGTTTTCAGCCCTAAAGGTTTACGGTTAATCGAAGAGGTTTTTACAATCGGAAGAGACTGGTGTTCAGTTTTAGCTAAGGCAGCTAGTTTAACAGGTTCTGCCGTTAAACTTTGCAAAAAAGCATCGACAGCTTCGCGCGACATTTCTTCCCAACGGCCGGCTTTTAAAAAACGCGGTAACAATAACTGCCCAAAACGAATGCGCGATAAACGACTGACCATTACCCCTTGGCTTTCCCACAAGCGCCGCACTTCACGATTCCGACCTTCCGCTAAGGTAACGTGATACCAATGATTCGCGCCTTCTCCGCCAGCTTCACGAATTTGACTAAAACTGGCTAAGCCATCTTCTAATTCAACGCCTTGCTTTAAGGTCGCCAACATCTCTTTGGTAACATCGCCTAAGACGCGCACCGCATATTCACGCTCGATGCCATATTTGGGATGCATTAATTGATTGGCTAATTCACCATCATTGGTAAACAATAACAAACCTGAGGTATTAAAATCAAGTCGACCCACTTGAATCCAACGTTGATTACGTAGCATCGGTAAGTGATCAAACACCGTCGGACGCTTTTCTGGATCATGACGACTGCAAATCTCACCTTCGGGTTTGTGGTACATGAGGATCCGCGATGATTGAACGGTATTTGCTCGAACAATGTGACCATCGACGCGAATTTTAGCGTTTTCATCGGACCTATCACCTAATTGTGCTAATTTGCCATCGATACTGACACGTCCTGCTACGATCCATTGTTCGATCGCGCGACGCGAGCCCAAGCCTGCATTAGCCAATATTTTTTGAAGTTTTTCTGTGGACATAAGTACCTTAATTCATCAGTTTTTTAAAGAAACTACTCGGCAGGGAACAATACCCTGAGTTATTACGAGCCAGAAAGGCTATTCATTTTTGCAATGGCGGTGTGTATTTGCAGGAGATTTTTACATCAGTGTTGTTATGATACCATCATTACGTTCATTAACCGATGGAAACCGTATTCATCGTCATTTACATCACGCGGTGCAGTCACTATGCTTGGAGTACTTAGCGGTACGACAGGCATATGCCGCTCACCATTCAAGATGCGAGGTTAAGAATTTAACGTGCACCTATGGCGAGCGGGATAGCGCTATTTTAAATTTATAGCCATCGCACCTTGAGGTACTATGGCTATAGTATGGACATTGGGGGTATTTCTTAAACTCAAACGCTAAACGACATCGATACCACTAAAAAATCTTTTTTCAAAAGCGAGGGATTTTTTTGTATCGAATTGCTTTTCCCACTTGGCAATGACTAAAACTGCCAACGAATTTCCAACCACATTCAATGCAGTTCGGGCCATATCCAAGATACGATCCACACCGGCAATAAAGGCCAAGCCTTCTAATGGGATACCAACACTACCTAAAGTAGCTAATAACACCACAAAAGAAACACCCGGTACACCTGCAATGCCTTTCGATGTCACCATGAGTGTTAACACTAAAATCAATTCTTGGCTAATCGACAAGTCGATACCATACAATTGAGCAATAAAAATAGCTGCAATGCTTTGGTATAATGTCGACCCATCCAAATTAAAGGAATAACCCGTCGGTACGACAAAACTAGTAATATATTCAGGCGACCCATAATCAGTCATTTTTTGAATAATTCTCGGCAACACCGTTTCCGAGCTTGCAGTAGAATAAGCGAGGATCAACTCTGCTTTTAAAATACAAATCAGTGTCCAAATATTCAAACGACAAAATTTCGCTACACCACCTAAGACTACGATCACGAAGAATAGAATCGCACCATGCACGAGTAAAACCAATTTAATCAACGGCAATAACGAAGAAAAGCCAAAATTAGCAATCGTGACAGCAATCAAGCCAAATACCCCAATAGGAGCATAAAGCATGATGATATTGGTGACTTTAAACATACTTTCAGAAACAGCTTTAAATACTTTATACAGAGGCTCTTTAGTCGGGGTCGGTAACGACGAGAGGGCAAAACCAAATATCACCGAAAAGAAAATAATCGGCAACATGTCGCCCTTTCCAAGCGATTCAAAAAGATTAGCCGGGATTAATGATAGAATTGTGCCTGCCAAACTAGAGTGTTCATGCACCATGGACGTGGTTTTTTCGTATTGAGAGATATCTATCGCATGCAAAGATGCCATATCAATACCATAACCAGGATGAAAAACATTCGCCGCCGTAATACCTACCACAATAGCGACCGTAGTAATTATTTCAAAATATAAAAGTGTTTTAAAACCCATTCGACCTAATTGTTTGGCCTCACCAATCCCTGCAATACCCACTACCAACGTAGAAATAACAATTGGCGCAACAATCATTTTGATTAAACGAATTAAAATATCTCCAGCCGGCTTTAAAATATTGGCGCAGATCCACGCCGTATGCTCTGGCCGCTCATGAAGGATAAGACCCAAAACGATACCCAATACCATGGCAATCA
>CANCKG010000165.1 GCA_947378515.1 Gammaproteobacteria bacterium
GCACGATGTGATTTTACTGGCCGGTAAGGGGCATGAAAATACCCAACAAATTGGCTCGGTGCATCACCCATTTGATGATGTTTTAGTAGCGAAAGACTATTTAAAGTGAGAGTATCTTATGCAAGGTTTATTAGTGATGACCGCTTGTCCTGATCAAGATGTTGCCCGGTCAATAGCGAAGCAATTGGTCGTGGAAAGATTAGCGGCGTGTGTGAATATTATCCCTGGCGTGCAATCAATTTACCGCTGGTTTGACGCGATCGAAGAAACCCGCGAAGTCATTTTGTGGATCAAATGCAGTGAGGAAAATTATTCAGCACTAGAAGCGAGTATTCAGCGTTTGCACCCTTATCAAGTCCCTGAAGTGTTAGCATTACCCATTGCTCAAGCATCCCCAGCATATTTAACGTGGTTGTCAGGCGCGTGCTCGATAGCCTAATTGCCGCTGAGTGAGGGATGTATGCTATCGTTAACCACTCTTAAATTATCGTTCAATTTCATGAAAAAAATTCTTCTGGCAGGTGTTGCGTGTATTCTATTATTCGTTAGTATGACGCTTCACGCCGTCAGTCCGTTGCCAGTGGCTCAAGCTTTTGAATTAACTTCGTGTGTCCAAGATGCCACCCATTTTAGTTTAAGCTGGAAAATCGCGCCTCAATACCATCTTTATAGTGATGCGTTTAAAATTATGGTAGTGGACCCACAAAACGTCAGCTTAGCCGATTGGCAATTGCCGAATGGTACACCAGCGTATGATCCTGAGCGAGGCCATTACGTAGAATATCGCCAGCAATTAACGGTGCCTTTAAGCCTCGTAAATGGGACTACGGCGCATTTGCAAGTTAAAGTAAACTATCAAGGCTGTGCGGATTTGGGTTTTTGTTATCCACCGCAAAGCCAAGTGCTTAACATCGGGCCGAGTGAGCCTGTCGATACGCTGGAGGCTAGCAATGCGGTCTCAAAAATTGGTCGTATTTTGGCACATCAGTCGTTACTAGGGGTTTTAAGTGCTTTTTTTGGCTTTGGCTTATTATTAGCGTTTACGCCTTGCGTGTTTCCGATGTTACCTATTTTATCCAGCATCATCATCGGTCATGGTTCGCGTCTCTCGACCTTAAAAGCCTTTAGCTTGTCATTCGTGTATGTGTTAGCGTCGGCGTTCACCTATGCCATTGCCGGCGCGATCGCTGGCCTAGCTGGGAATCGCTGGCAAAATGCGCTGCAAAATCCGTTTATCTTGGGTGGCTTTGGGCTGATGATGGTCGTGTTAGCGCTGTCATTATTTGGTTTTTATGAAGTGCAATTGCCGCATAGTTGGCAGCAACGACTCAACAGAATTAACCATCAACAGCATGGTGGCAGTTATTTCAGTGCGTTAATCATGGGTGTGCTCGCCACGTTAATAGTCTCGCCGTGTGTCAGCGCGCCCTTGGTGGGAGCTCTAGCGTATATCGGTCAAACGGGTAGTGCTTGGTTGGGTGGTTCGGCATTATTAATGCTGGGTCTTGGCATGGGCTTACCATTATTGCTCGTGGGCACATCTGCTGGCCGTTGGTTACCCAAAGCGGGTGCTTGGATGGCTCAAGTCAAAGCAGTGTTTGGCGTCGGTTTGCTATGGCTAGCCATTAGTTTATGGAGTCGCTTTTTACCCGAAACAGTCAGCCTAGGCTTATGGGGAATAGGGAGTATTGTGATCAGCGTCTATCTGGGTGCGTTTGAAGCAGCAGCCTATGGCTGGCATCGGTTATGGAAAGCCTTAGGAATAGTATTAGCGTTGTATGGGGCTTGTGCGTTGATCGGTGCGTTGCGTGGTAATGGTGATCCATTTAATCCATTAATGGCAGTCAATGCCGCTTCAGTCACAGTGGTACCTAGTGATTCATGGCAAACAGTGAATTCAGCTACGGCGCTGGACAATGCGCTTACGAGTGCGGCCAGTCAACATAAACCGGTCCTGGTAGACTTTTATGCCGATTGGTGTGTTTCGTGTCATGCAATGCAGCGTGAAGTATTTGATGTGCCACAGGTGCAAGCAGCGTTACAAACGGCGAATTTAAGCTTGATTCGGGTTGATGTGACGGAACAGAACGCGGATCAGCTAGCATTACAAAAAACTTATGGCGTGGTAGCGCCGCCGACCTTGGTATTCATCGATCGGCAAGGGCAGGTGTTAACCGATCGAACATTGGTGGGTGAACAAAGTGCGGCGGATTTTTTGACGACTATTCAGAGCTTGCCGATTTAACAGGAAATGTGTATGAAATGGATATTATGGTTAATCATCGCACTCAGTGGATTTTTAAGTGCCAATGCGCAAGTGCTTGGTGGTTATGGTCCGTTGAATAGAAATTTTCAGTGCGTGAATGAATGCCAAGCTGACAATGTCTTAAATACGCCAGCCACTTGTCAGCAACGCTGTGCTAATCCCAATCAAGCAGCACCGGCGGCGGCCTTTCAATCCCTTGATAATGACGATGCCACTGCGTGCTTAAGCGTGTGCTTAAGTAATGGCAACACGCATCCTCGCTGCCAAGCCAACTGTGCTCGTGGAACGACTGGAACAAACTCTTCCATGACTATTGCTCAACAGCATTGTCAAAATTATTGCACGGCCAACGGCAAGAATATCATCGCTTGCCAACAACAATGTTCTTCACAGGAGTGAATCAGGATAAAAAATACTAAAGTTAGTCACTACCGGTGGCTGTTGGTCATGAGTTTGTGCGCGAGCTCGATGCTCTACGCCGCAGATTGGAATTATAGCGGCGCTACCGGGCCGACACACTGGGCGCAACTCGACCCTGCGTTTAAGCAATGCGCATTAGGGTTAGAGCAATCACCCATTGCGATCCCCGCTATCACAGCCATTAACACGGCACCTAAGCTTAAATTACACTATGATTTTAACCATCAACTATTGCAAGAACGCTATGTGCATGGTGCGGTTGAAGTAGTGGTGGCTAAACCCAGTGCACAAAATGCCTTAACGTGGCAGAATAAATCGTATCAGTTAGTGCAATTTCATTTTCATATCCCGTCTGAAAATCGTTTGGCCGGTAAGTCATTCCCTTTAGAAATGCATTTTGTCAATCAAGCCTCAGACGGTTCTTTGGCCGTAGTGGGAGTATTTTTTAAAGTCGGGCATGTCAATGAAGCACTGGCTAAAATTTTAGCGGCCGTGCCTGCAGCTCCCAATGATGTAAATGTACTGCTTTGGCAAGATCTTGCTATGCAAACATTGTTGCCAGTGAATCGATCTTTTTATACGTTTAAAGGATCTCTGACGACGCCGCCTTGCAGTGAAGGCGTTCAATG
>CANCKG010000166.1 GCA_947378515.1 Gammaproteobacteria bacterium
ATAATAGTAGGCACACTTTCATTGAGATAAGTCGCAATACGCCGGGTGTGTTGTAACAAAGAAACATGAGGAATCAGCGTGAAAGAATAACGGTAATACGGCGCTAGACCGATGTCATTATCTTCCATTTGCCAATCGTCAACTATGCCATAAATGTTTCGGCTCAAGCCGTTGTTTTGCCACGTCAAGCTGACATTTTTATTGAATATGGTTGTTTCATCGATGGCTTCTTTGCTAAGAATATCAATCGTAAAATGAAATAGTGTGGATAAGGCGCAGTCACCTTTAAATTCAAGCGCAGTAATTGGTTGACAACCGTCAATCGTTACGGTGATTTGAACAGCTGTATCGGTTGCTGCTATCATAGCGGAGCCTTCCTTGAATGCCATAGTTGCTTAGTATCTATATTAACATAATAGCGTAATGAGTAAGAAGCAGAGAAACATGATACAGCTTTGCTTTAATTGCATGTGCACAGCTTTTGCGTATGGCACACGTTAAATTACAAACCTCGCATCTTGAATGGCGAGCGGTATAGATACCAAAAAAATTATGAAATTTTCTGTATCTGCCATTGTTGCTCAGCATTCACTTCAAGACTAAGTTGTAAGGGCGCTGTGTTTTCAGTCGATGTTAAACAATAAGGGATTAATAAGGGATAAATTTCTTGTTGTAAAATAAAATCAATTTGACGTGCACCACCCCATGTTTGACAGCGTTTAGCAATGCATTCGTGTACCGCTTCTTGAATCATTAAGGCAATGGGTTGATTTAAGCGGAGTCGTTCGATTAATGCCCGACACTTTTGATGACTGATGTTGATTAACGCCGCCAAACTTAAGGCTACATAAGGCACAATCGTCATGCGTGCTAATAAACTCGGCAATAAAAACTGATTCAGGGTCGGTAAAATTGTGTCGCGAATAGCGTTCAGAGAAAGATTTTGTTGCTGACTTAAGTCGATGATTAAGTCTGAGGCTAAATTACTGGTCATGAAAATAAGGGTGTTTCTAAAATTAATTTCTAAGCCTTCACCATCGTTCATTTGACCTTTATCAAATACGGAATAAAACAAATTCATGATATCGGGCGAGGCTTTTTCAATTTCATCTAATAATATGACCGAATAAGGTCGCTGTCTGACGGCTTCGGATAATACCCCGCCTTCACCATAACCGACGTAACCTGGGGGTGAACCAATTAAGCGACTTAAGGAATGTTTTTCTTGAAATTCAGACATATTGATGGTGATTAAATTTTGTCGACCACCGTACAAAAGATCTGCGCATGCCAGCGCAGTTTCTGTTTTACCAACACCACTAGGCCCCACCAGCAAAAACACCCCGATGGGTTGTTCATTTGACGTTAAGCCCGCTTTAGCTGCTTGAATGCGCTCACAGACCGTTTTGATCGCCAAGCTTTGACCGAGGATCCTCGCTTCGATTTTCGGTACTAATTCTTTTAATAAGTTAGTTTCATTGCGAAGTAATTTCCCTAAAGGTACACCCGACCAATCGGATACGACTTGGGCAACGACATCGCTATTGACTTCAAAATGAAAAAAATCACTGCCAGTGATCGTGGTAAATTCAGTTAATAATCGCGTTAAAGTTTGTTTTTGTGCTTCATCGGTAGGTTTTGCTAACAGCGCCTGACGCGCATCGACAATTTTATGCGCCAGCGTAGATGCTTCGGTCCATTGCGTGGTTTGTATTGCTTGGTTGCTTTTGAGGTCTAGTAATTCACAGTTAAGTATGGCAAGGCGCTCTACATGCTGCGAGTCAATCGTTAATTGTTGTTCTTGCATGAGCGCGTTTACTTCAGTTTGCAAAGTTAAAATGCGTTGTTGCATTAGCCAACCATTATGTTGACTGGTAAGAGCTAATTTAACACGAGCAGCGGCGGTGTCTAGAACATCGATGGCTTTATCCGGTTGTTGACGACCGGCTAAATGACGACTAGACAATTCGACAGCAGCAACCAGTGCTGCTTCGCGAATAAAGACGCCATGCGCTTGTTCATAAATAGGTTTTAAGCCACGGAGCATTTGAATAGTCTGTAAGATACCGGGTTCATCGATGCCAATGATTTGAAAACGACGTACCAGTGCGGGATCTTTTTCGATGTATTTTTTATATTCTTCCCAGGTGGTAGCCGCAATCATGCGTAATTCACCACGCGCTAACATGGGCTTTAACATATTGGCGGCATCCGAATTGCCATTGCTTTTGCTGATCAACATGTGAGCTTCATCAACAAACAAAATAATGGGTTGTTTGGAAATTTTAATTTTATCGGTGAGACTCTTTAAACGTTTTTCAAACTCACCTTTAATGCTAGCACCAGCTTCTAAAGCCGTTAAATCTAAACTTAATAAGCGCGTATTTTTTAAAAATATGGGCACACTCTGTTCATTGAGTCTTAAAGCGAAGCCTTCGACAATGGCGGTTTTACCCACTCCCGCAAATCCTACTAAAATCGGGTGATTTTTGCGACGCCGCGCGAGGACATCGATGAGCTGATCGATTTCTACATCACGACCAAAAACGGGATCGATTTTACCATTAGCGGCCAAGTTATTTAAATCGCGACAATATAAGGTAAAAGGGTCGTCAGTAGAAGTCGTTGTATTAGCCGTTTCGGAAGTATCCAAAGTGTTATTTTCGATGGAATCCGTAGTTAATTCAAAGAATAAGTGGGTTAAATGATTTTCATTTAAGTTCATGAAAACATCACCGGCGACAGCCAAATTATAGATATGGCGTTTTTTTATTAACGCTAGTAATAACGCGGCTGAACGGACCCATTTTGCAGTTAAATCGATAGATGCGATTAACCAAGCATCTTGGACCCACTCAAAGATGAGAGGAGAGATAGATGGTTTGCCACTATTACCACCAGGGAAGGCTTCCATACTGTTCAATAATTGCTGTTTGAGATGAGCGATACTGACATTTTGTGATCGCAGCATTAACACGATATCACTACGCTCATCTTCTAATAACGCATAGAGCCAGTGTTGTAACGTAATTTCATAATGCGACCGAGTAGCACATTGCAAAGCGGCTTTTTCCAACATGTTTTTGCAATAGCTATTTAATATAGCTAGCAAGGCTTTAATATCAACGGTAATCATCAGAGTAGTCCTTTACATTAACTGATAAGAAAGATTTAATTGCCCGGCGGTGTTTGATTGTCCCAACCACGAATCCATCCCTAATCGCGTAGTAGAATCTGTAGTAAACACAGGTTGCAAGTTTGTTAAATGGTGTAATTGTAA
>CANCKG010000167.1 GCA_947378515.1 Gammaproteobacteria bacterium
GGCCTTTAGGCCGGAGTGTTTTAGACTTGGAAGAGGTGTGCAAATCGAACAAGTCCGCACCTTGTGAAACCTTAGGCGTAGGCCGAGGTACGGTGCTCCTACCGCCCTGAAGGGCGGGGTTTCAAACCAGCTAAGGAATTTGGATGAACTGGTGGGGCTTTATGGCCCAATTACCCACCAAGAAAATTGTATAAGTTAGAATGACTCTCACCCCGCTGCTTTGACAATCGCCTCGACCGTGATCCTCAAGGCTTGATAAGCCGCCGCCGCAGGGGCTGAATAACCATAACGGTCCATGCCAATCACGGTGCCCGCTAAGCCTACGTATTTATACCAATAATCTTTGGCCGCCGCTTCGATCGCGATACGCTTGCTAACATTACTTGGCAATACCGATTCCCGATATTCTAAAGTTTGCGCATCAAAGACATCACAACTGGGCATCGACACGACGCGTACCGCCACACCCTTCTCTGCTAACACTTTAGCAGCATCGACCGCTAAACTCACTTCGGATCCGGTGGCTATTAAAATGACGCTGGGTTCAACTGAAGATTCCCACAACACATCACCACCGCGTTCAATCAAAGTTACTTGCTCAGGCGTACGTTCTTGCGTCACTAAATTTTGCCGCGATAAGGCTAAACAGGTCGGTGCCACATGGCGCTGTAAAGCCAGCATCCACGCGACGGCGGTTTCGGTGGCATCGCATGGCCGCCAGAGCGAGAGTCCTGGCGTTAACCGCAGCATACTCAAATGTTCGACCGGCTGATGCGTCGGTCCATCTTCACCGAGACCAATGGAATCATGGCTAAAGACATAAATCACCCGTTGCTGCATCAAAGCACTCATGCGAATGGCATTGCGCATGTAATCGCTGAAGGTTAAAAAAGTGCCGCCAAAAGGAATGAAGCCGCCGTGAACGCTAATGCCATTCATGATCGCGCTCATGGCAAATTCACGCACACCATAACACAGATAATTACCGTGTTTATCGTCAGCGGTGATGATTTTACAATCCGGCCAATTGGTTAAATTTGAACCGGTTAAATCAGCAGATCCCCCAAGCATTTCGGGTAATAAACTGGCCGCTTTGGTAAGTGCTAATTGCGAGGCTTTACGACTCGCCATGCTCGGCGCTAAGCCTTGGGTCTTAGCAATAAAATCATTCATGCTGCGACTAAAATCTTCGGGCAATAAACCGATTTGGCGGCGCAGAAAATCGGCTGCGGCATTGGGATAGTGTTGTTGATAGGTATTAAAGGTGTCACGCCAAGCTTGCTCAGCTGCATGGCCTTGTTCAGTAGCATTCCAGGCTTGATAAATACGCTCAGGGATTTCAAAAGACGGATAGGGCCAATTCAATGCCACGCGCGTTTTAGCGATTTCATCCGCTCCTAAAGGCGCACCATGGGCTTGATGGCTATCAACCATATTTGGCGAGCCAAAACCGATATGGGTCTTGCAGCAAATCAATGTCGGTTGAGTGGTATTGGCTTGCGCTTGCAAAATGGCGGCTCGAACCGCTGCTTGATCATGACCATCGATAGCGGCAATCACGTGCCAATCATAGGCTCTGAAACGCATCGGGGTATTATCGGTAAACCAACCTTCGACATGACCATCGATCGAAATGCCATTATCGTCCCAAAAAGCAATTAATTTACCCAGTTTTAAAGTACCGGCTAAGGAACAGGCTTCATGAGAAATACCTTCCATCAAGCAACCATCACCTAAAAAAACATAAGTATGATGATCGACTATGCTAAGTTCAGGCTTATTAAAATCGCTAGCTAAAATACTCTCTGCCAACGCCATTCCCACGGCGTTCGCCAAGCCCTGACCCAGAGGGCCGGTCGTCGTTTCAACCCCTGGCGTATGGCCAAACTCTGGATGGCCTGGTGTTTTAGAATTCAATTGCCGAAAACTTTTCAAATCATCGATAGCGAGTTCATAACCACTCAAATGCAAAAAAGCATACAGTAACATCGAACCATGGCCATTGGATAACACCAAGCGATCACGATTAAACCACTTAGGATTATTAGGATTGTGCGTTAAAAATTCACGTGCCAGCACGGTCATGATATCCGCCATACCCATCGGCATCCCGGGATGACCTGAATTAGCCTGTTGCACAGCATCGATACTCAAAAAACGTAAAGCATTGGCTAATTCGCTAGGGGCAACTACAGACATAAATAGGTTCTCGAAAAATTATAAACACTTCACACTTTCAGCCGTCAAGTTTGAGGTCAAAATACCTTCTTGAATTTGACTGGCAATATCTTTTAAGCCACCGGGAGAATGCGGCAACAATATGGTGGTGCTTTTATTGTTGGCACCAATTTCTTTTAGGGTATCGAAATATTGGGTTAAGAGCACCAGATTCATCACTTCGGATGCGCCCGTGCCGGGAATTTTTTGTTGGAATTGATCAAGTGATTGACACAAACCATCGATGATCGCTTTGCGTTGGTTAGCCACACCCATGCCTTGTAAACGCTTGCTTTCCGCTTCGCCTTCGGCTTGTTTGATTTTAATGATTTTTTCCGCTTCGCCTTTTTCAGTGGCCGCCATCCGCAACCGCTGCTGCTCATTAATTTCATTCATGGCGTGTTTGACTTTTTCATCCGGATTGATATCGGTCACCAAGGCTTTGACGATTTCATAACCAAAGGCTTGCATGGTATCGGTCAATTCAGCTTTGACGGCATCGGCAATGCTTTCTTTTTCATCAAACACATTATCGAGAATCATTTTCGGCACTTGAGCGCGTACCACATCAAACACAAACGAGGTGATTTGTTTAACATCATTATCAAGTTTATAAAAAGCCGCATAAATCGCATCTTCTTTGACCCGATATTGGACCGATACTTGTAATTTGACAAAGACATTGTCTTTGGTCTTAGTTTCAATTTCAACATCCAACTGGCATATTCTTAATGTCATTAAACCGGCGACTTTTTCAATGAACGGAATTTTAGTATTTAAACCCGCATTGGCAATTCGACTATATTTGCCAAAACGCTCGACGATCGCTAACGACTGTTGGCTCACGGTAAAGAAAATTTTAGCCAGTATAGAAAAGGCAATAACCGCTAATACAAGCCAGATGATAATACTGTTAAACATAGCAGGTTGCATGAAGAATAATCTCTTAAGATAACGTGAGTCTATCATCATACAGGATGTTCTGAGAAGGAACTATACCCATCGCATCTCAAGGTGCGAGCGGTATATCTAAAATAGAGATATGCTGCTCGCCAT
>CANCKG010000168.1 GCA_947378515.1 Gammaproteobacteria bacterium
GGTAGAGGGTTATCAATAGCCATTTTTCCTGATAATTCCGGAGGAAGAACAGCGGTAATATCGTCAACCAATTTTTTTTGCAAGACTTTGAGTTTTTCGGCGATTAAGTCTAATAGTAAGCCACTACCCCTAGGCCAATTTTTGATGCAATGATCCAATTGTTCGAGTAATTGGATGATTTGTTGGGGAGTTGCCATGACAGTGCGAACCGGAGCCTTTTAATTTTCTAGGGTGATTTGGATAGAATGAAGCAATAATAGAGGATTATAGCGCAGCTTGGGTGAATAACCTAACATCGCCTTAAGTGATGCGCGTTTAAGGCGATGTTATACTTTTTTATGCGCCCATGTTAGGGGTCGTGTCTTTTTCAGAGGCAGTTGCGGTTTTTTGGCTAGGAACTGCGCCGTCAGCAACGCTATTGGCTAATTCTGCAGCTTCGTGAGCGGCCGGAGAGGTTTTTCCCGTTTTAGCAATTTGGTTAGCCATAAGAATACCAAGCGCAGCTAGCGCATTAGAGAAGCCGTATTTAAATTGCCCCACGGGTTGATCCGTGCGGGGTAAATTTTCATCTTGTTTTGCAGCGCTTAATATTTCCACGAGTGTTGCAGACGCTTTATTAGCACCAAAGGTTTCTGCACAAGGGGCTTTAAATAACGTTGTATCTGGCTTTGCTGCAGTTTCTGCTGTGCTCATATGAATGGCCTCTTTCAGTTATCAATTAGCGTTGCGTTCAGTTTAATCTAGTTAGCTTAAGCAAAGCTTAAGCTTGGCATTGATGAGGTGAAAATCTATCCATAGCAAAGAGCTTAATCATACATTAATTCATCGAGTGCAGTACTGTTAGGGTCAGATGAATTTTGGATAATTTCATTTAAAGCATCGGCAATACACATCAACCGTAAAACGGTTGGGGTAGTTTCATCGAAGACCACTCGGACACCTAGGATGGATTTTTCCGATTCTTCAAAAGAAACACCGATACCATAGCCAAAGCACAGCGAGCATAATTGATCGGCGCGTCGAGCAATCGCTGGCAATAAACCGGTATCAGCAAATACTTGCGCATGACTGATTGGTTTATTGTTTAAATTAAACTTGGCACCCAACGTGTCGGCAATTTTTGTTAATTGATTATTAAGTTCCATGGTTTATTCCTTAGCCGATGGATTTGATGTGCAAGACTGCACTGCAGCCTTCTATGGATGTAATGTCAGCCCAGCCTTCCTTGGCTGGTCGTTCACCGGCAAAAAGCGGTACTTTTTGAATTCCCGGTTCACGCATGGTTTATTCTTTCCACCAAGGGATTGCGTATTTTCGAGAGCCGGCTAAGGTTGAGCGAAACCAGCGAAAAAAAACCGGTACAGTGAAACCAAAGCGGGCGACTACGCTAAAAAAAACCATAAAAAAGATGGCTAATAGCAAGGTCCAAATTTTCATGTGTATTAAAAATAATAATAACGGAAAAGAAGCATTGGCATCTACCATATAAAAACGTGCATCACGTGCCGAATCACGCCAATGAGCTGAATCACGAAAGCTACTGGCCATAAAGAATACCCACTTTATATAAATAGTGGTGAGATTATAGCGTTTAATAGCTTCGATGTCTTTTTTTTAAAGAGAGAGCGGTTTAAATTTAAAATAGCGATATACCGCTCATCATAGATACCACGTTAAATCATTAATCTTGCATCTTGAATAGCGATCGGTCTATAGCTTAATCATTTTTTTTTGAGTATCATTTCTAGATCATAAGGAGAATAGCCGTGCATTTTCAACGGATAGGTTTATTAGCGAAGCCCGGTGCTTCTGATGCGAATCGCGCAACTTTATATGAAGCTGCAAAATATTTGCAAGCGTGTGGTGTTGAAGTATTTTGCGGGTCCGAGGTGATAGGGGTGGCAACCTCTGTGTTAACGTCGTTAACGTGGCCTGACTTAGATTTAGTTGTCGTTGTTGGTGGTGATGGCAGCATGTTAAATGCTGCTCGTTTAGCCGTTAATCATGGTATTCCGGTGGTTGGGGTTAATCGGGGTAATTTAGGTTTTTTAACCGATATTAGTCCGAGTCAGTTAACGGGTCAATTAGCGGAAATTTTAAAGGGAAACTTTCAACGCGAAGAGCGTTTTTTGTTGACCGGTACCATTGTGCGTGGGAATAGAGAGACTAGCTATGATGCATTGAATGATATTGTGCTTTATCTTGGTTCTGCTGCGCATTTGATTGAATTTAGCATCGAAATTGACGGTGTGCTGATGTGTCGGCAACGAGCAGATGGCATCATCGTCACCACACCAACAGGTTCGACCGCGTATTCGTTGTCAGCCGGGGGGCCTATTTTATATCCAGGGTTGTCGGCGATTGCTTTAGTGCCAATGATGCCACACAAATTAACCAGTCGGCCAATTGTCATTAATGCCAATGCTAAAATTGTTATTCAGTTAGAGAATTTACACGTACAAGGCCCACTAGTAACCTTTGATAGTCAACAATCCTTGAATTTCGACGCAGGTGATGTGTTAAAGATTGAACAAAAAGTCCAGCGTTTAAGTTTGATTCATCCAAAAGCGTATAATTACTTTACTACCTTACGTGATAAATTGCATTGGGAAAGCTGATGTCATTCGCTGATTATGAGGTTAATGTCTTAACGTTGGCTGATTTAAGTGCCGCTTATACCTTAGAATTGGCAGCTTATCCAATTCCATGGCCTAAAAGTGTCTTTGAACAAAGTTTAACGAATCACTACCGACGTTGGGCACTGCGGCGCCAAGGCCGTTTGGTGGGGATGGCTTTTTTTCAAGTACTTAAGCCTGAAGCCGAATTATTGAATTTCGCCATCGATCCGATGTGTCAGGGTCAAGGCCTTGGGTTATGGTTGTTAAAAGCAGTGTTACAACAATTACAGCTACTTGGCGTGACCAATTGTTTTTTAGAAGTGCGTGCTAGCAATTTGGCCGCTATAAAACTCTATGAACGTTTGAACTTTAATCAAATTGGAGTGCGAGCGGGTTATTATCCTGGTTTAAAACGCGGCCGTGAAGATGCTTATTTGTATGCGTTGGATTTTTGCTCTATACCCATTGCACCTCACGGTGCGACGGGTATATGGGTATAAAGTTAGAGCTATCCCGCTCGCCATAGGTATACGTTAAATCACTCACCTCACATCTTGAATGGCCAGCGGTATATACCCATCGGACCTTAAGCTGTGATGGGTGTAAATGTAAAATAGGGCTATACCGCTCGCTATGGGCCC
>CANCKG010000169.1 GCA_947378515.1 Gammaproteobacteria bacterium
CCAGATGGCCAATTTCTTAAGAGGCCACGTGGCAGCCTTTGACGCCTTTGGCGGTATTCCCAAAGTGTTGCTATACGATAATTTGAAATCAGCGGTGTTAGAACGTCGCGGCGATGCCATTCGTTTTCACCCAGAATTGTTAACCTTTGCGGGTCACTATTGCTATGAGCCTCGGCCGGTGGCGGTCGCCCGCGGCAATGAAAAAGGCCGCGTCGAGCGAGCGATTCGTTATATTCGCGACAGCTTTTTTGCCGCACGTACTTGGCGTAACTTGGCAGATTTAAATGCCCAAACCACTGCCTGGTGCGATGGCTGGGCATCGAATCGACCTTGCCCTGAAGATAAAGCCGCTTCGGTAAGAGAGGTATTTGCCGCCGAACAAAGCCACTTAATCGCATTGCCGGCAAATCCTTATGCCACCCATGAACGCGTCGAAGTGTCGATCGGCAAGACGCCTTATGCACGCTTTGATTGGAATGATTATTCGCTACCCCACACCCATGTACGCCAGAGCGTGACGGTGCTCGGCGAACCCACTGAAATCATTATTCTGGATGCCAAGGGCATGGAAATCGCCCGACATGTTAGAAGCTATGATAAGGGCCAGCAGATCGAAGATTTGCGTCCTATCAAAGCCTTGGTTGAACGCAAAGCCGCCGCTCGCCAACATAGCGGCGCTAACCATTTAACCGCGGTGGCTCCCAGCGCCAGTGCTTTCCTGGTCAAGGCTGCTGAACGGCACTATGTCTTAAGCAGTGTGATTAAGAGTCTCAGCCATTTGCTCGAACAGTATGACGCCAGCGAACTGGAACTGGGCTTGTGTTATGCGCTCGCTAAAGACGTCCCACACCCCAACACAGTCAGGTTGCATCTAACACAGAGGCGCGCTGAACAAGGCATGGCGCCCAGTGTGCCGATTCCTTTATCCCCTGATGCTCGACTCAAACACCAAGTAGTGCGGCCGCCAGATTTGTCTTGCTACCGTAGCTTAGCCGATGAAACTCTTTAATCACCTGGAAAATAGCATGACCACAGATCTACTCTTAACCCGTCTCAACGCCCTCAGTTTGCACGGCATCGCCGCGCACTGGAACGAGATTCAAGATAAAACCACCTTAAGCACCTTTATTACTTGGGAAGAAGAGATGCGGACTGAACGCAGCCTCAATCGGCGGTTAACCGCCGCTCACCTAGGGCGATTCAAACCCTTGAGTAAATTTGATTGGGCCTGGCCGAAACACATCGATCGTGACGCCATCGAACATTTGCAAGACTTGGATTTCATGACTAATGCCATCAATGTGATTTTGTTTGGCCCCAATGGGGTCAGCAAATCGATGATCGCGTGCAATGTTGCCTACAGCGCTATCATGCAGGGACGCACCGCCTTATTTGTCACAGCCGCCCAATTGGTCAGTGATCTGGCTGCTCAAGAGTCGGATCGAAGCTTGCGCCAGCGGCTTAAATACTATGGCCAGCCACAACTACTGGTCATCGATGAAGTCGGTTATTTGCCCTTCACCAGCCGCAGCGCCGATATGTTATTTCAACTCATTTCAGAACGGTATGAAAAAAAATCAACGATCATCACCACCAATAAAGCCTTTTGTGATTGGGGCGAAGTCTTTCTCAGTGCAGCGTGTGTGGTGTCGATGGTCGATCGGCTAATTCACCATTCAGAAATCATTACCATCGATGCTGAGTCGTATCGTTTAAAAGAAGCCAACGCCAAACTGCAAGCGGTCAAAGCTGGTAAGAAAGTCAGGGCAGTTAAAAAAGCGGCGGGTTAAGTTGAGTCTTTGAGGAGACATTCGGCGATCAAAAAATGGGGGGTATGGTCGTACTCCCATCAGTACGCGCTTTTGGATAGCCATATTCCTTCGCCATTTATCCGCGGTTTTGAGCAGCCGCTAACAACAACGTAACTCGCTATTTTAAAAAAGGTTTAATCCTTGTCCATGGCCAATTCAGCACGTAAATAGTGCATGATCGGCTTTAAAGAGGTCGTCTGCGCTTCGATCCATATCATAACGCTCATAGTGCAACAACAACGCTTCTAATTTCTCGCTGGCATGTATTGACTAAAGGATCCGTTCCAGCAAGATGAATACCTAAAGGTGACATTTTATTTTTCCTTGATAGACTTCCCACACAATTGTCGGAAGCTCCTTAAAGTCCAAAGCGACTAAAGCAATTAGAATTTTTTACAGAGGGCGTTATTTCTGGGAAAATGTCATTTCTAGCAGCTCGAGCAGGCGCCCCATTTTTAGAAAATCGCTCCTTATCTAATTGATTTGCTTTCTCTTGCTCAGATAATCGAATTTTTTCCTGTTGCTTAGCTAATCGCTCAGCTTCTTTTTTATCGGAAATAATTTTTCTGGCAAGCTCTGTGCCGGATTCTTTAGCTTTATCCAAGCAATTGAAACTTTTTGTACCAAAAAAAGTGTGCCGAATATTAGTAGAGAGTAATGCAGTGCCCACGGTAGCTAAAGTTAATATTCTACCAGCTAAGTCTTTGAAAAAGTAAGCAACTGAATCTCGCGCTTCATCAATAACCAAAGGCCTATAATGAAAAATTTCTGTGCTCAATCGATATTGATGAAAAGTAATATCTGGGGTAGGATATTTTTTACTGGAAATACTATTATTAGTTAATGTATTTAATCCTAAAGATTCTTTTAAATATTCATAGTTAGCATAAATCCAGTGCTTGGCGTTACTAAAAGTTGCATTTTTTCTTGTATATTGATTTGTGATTTGATCACCAATAGTAAGGCGTTGCATTGTGGGAAACATAGCAGCTAACATCGGTCGTCTAAGCGGGTCAGGAAAATATTCTATGAAATAATAGTCAAAATAAGAACACCGCATTTCTGCACGTTTAACATTCATTTTTTGTTCACTACGGCGCATAAAATGTTGCATGTGTTCTATTGCGCCGGAAAATAATGTAATTTTTGCGCTGACTAATTCCAACTCTTTCATTGGTGTTTTATAAACAAGATAATATAACCATTGAAAATTTGTTAAAGGTTTTTGTGTTAATTTTTCGTGTTCTTCTTTTAATCTCTGAAAATCCAAGAATAATCGCGCTCGTTCAGCAATGACGGGCTTTAATACGGCATTGAAATATGTCGATAAATATTTTTCATCTCTGGCATGTGAGGCGACATAATTCCGAAATGAAGGAACCGCTATGTTTTTTAGTAAAATTATATCATGTGATGTTAATTCTTCAGTAGCGGTAACTAATTT
>CANCKG010000170.1 GCA_947378515.1 Gammaproteobacteria bacterium
AAAGCCTCCGCGTCTTATGGATAACTGCTATGAAGTAAAATGGGCCTAGTAAGTGAAGCCCTCCCGTTCCAGCAAGATGAACACCAAAAGGTGACATCTCTATCTTGCTGGAATAGGTGACATTTCTAAATTGCCTTGACATGGCGAGCGCAATAGCAACACATCAAGCTTTAACGGCGGTGGCGCGCATTGTATAGGTAACGAAGATGCAAGTTTACGGGTGAAACGCAAAAGATAAGCTAGTTTTGCTACAATTAGCGATTATTGACCAGGTTAGACTCTTATGATTACTGTTTCTCGTGCTACTGTCGAAGTCTTGGCGGCATTGCTGATAGAGCGTTCTTGGTTGCTGGCAACCGCCGAATCATGCACGGGTGGCTTGGTGGCAGCTGAATTAACGGCGCTTGCCGGAGCTTCAGCGTGGTTTGATCACAGTGTCGTGAGTTATTCTTATGAGGCGAAAGAACACTTTTTAGGAGTGAAAGCTTTAACGCTAGCTTCTGATGGAGCCGTTAGTGCGATTTGTGTTGCTGAAATGGTCAATGGTTTATTACGCAACTCTACGGTCGATGCCGGAATAGCGATTAGCGGGATTGCCGGGCCAGATGGCGGAACGCCAGATAAACCAGTTGGGACAGTTTGGTTTGCCTTCGCTAAAAAAGGCGCTGAAACGGTGTGTGTGTGCCGTTATTTTTCGGGTGATCGTCAAGCTATTCGTAATCAAGCCTGCGCTTTTGCCATCGATTATTGTTATTACTATTTAGTTAAAGTGGTGGCGAGTTAATTTCGTGAGAAAAAATAAGTGGTTCGCAATTATTATCTTAACGTTTATCGTAGTTAGCCCCTTGTCTTATGGTGCGTTGCGAGTCGTAGCGGCAGAAAATATGTATGGCACTATCGCCCAAGCATTAGGTGGTAATGAAGTAAGCGTTGAGAGTATTTTAAATAATCCCAATCAAGATCCGCATTTGTTCACGAGCAAGCCATCAACCAGTAAAAGTGTGGCCGATGCCGATATTTTGATTTTCAATGGTGCCGATTATGACACATGGTTTAGCCATTTGTTAACGATTAAAGCGCGCAACAAAGTGGTTACCGTCATCGATGTTGGTGCTTTGGTAGGCGCTAAGCCTGGCGCTAATCCCCATTTGTGGTACCGCTTAAGTTATATTAATCAATTTGCTATTGCGTTAAGCAAGGCGTATGAGCAACGTCTACCGAGTAAAAAAACACTTTTTAAGCGCCAACTGCAACTTTTTTTGCAACAGCAACAGGTATTAGTCGATCAAGTGGCAAGCTTGAAAGCTCATGTTCAGGGTTTGCCGGTGACGGCGACCGAACCGGTGGCGGCGTATTTGGCAACAGATCTTGGCTTGGTGGTATTGGATCAAGCTTTTCAATTAGCGGTCATGAATGATGCCGAACCGTCTGCTCAAAGCCGTGCTGAATTTGAGCGTCATTTACAACAGCATCAAGTTCGGGCGCTCATTTACAACAGCCAAGTGCAAGATCCAGTTACTGAATATATGCAAAAGCTTAGCCTTCAGCAACATATCCCGGTGATTGGTGTAACAGAATTATTGTCATCAGATCAAACGTATGGGCAATGGTATCAACAAACCCTGGATCGTTTTGGTACTGCGTTGACCGGATCGAAGAAGAATTAAAAGTAAATTGTATCCATTCAGCACACACCACACGGGGAACCCACGCTAGTGCAGGTTAAGTGGAAGAATCGCGGCTTTGCCCATAAGGCTTTTTCTGCCTTATGGGCAAAGCCGGTCATAAACATCCATGTTCATCCAAATTCCTTAGCTGGTTTGAAACCCCGCCCTTCAGGGCGGTAGGAGCATCGTACCTCGGCCTACGCCTAAGGTTTCACAAGGTGCGGACTTGTTCGATTTGCACACCTCTTCCAAGTCTAAAACACTCCGGCCTAAAGGCCGGAGACTTTCTTGCTGGCGCTTTGTGGGAAAAAGCGTGCGCTTTTTCTGCTTCCGCAAAACCCTCCCTTAACAATCCCCCAGAGCAACAGGCGCCACTGGCGTAGACTTACGCGAGAAATAGGGAAATGTGGTGAATGGATACAGTAAACTTTGCTTAAAAATGCTTGCATTGTAGTGTGGACTTGCTATAATGCGCCCCTCTAGAGGGTTGCTAGCTCAGTCGGTAGAGCATCGGACTTTTAATCCGCAGGTCGAAGGTTCGATCCCTTCGCAACCCACCACTTCTCAGTTTCATTCCATTCCCTAATGTCCCGTAATATCCACCAAATCCTTTAGCAGCATTATTTTACGTTGAATTAGCTATCCATTCAGCACCTACGCGCGGGGAACCCGCGCTAGTGCAGGTTAAGGTGGAGAATCGCGGTTCTCCCCTTTAACAATCCCCCATTGCGTAAGGAGCCACTGGCGTAGATCTACGCGAGAAATAGGAAAATGTGGTGAATGGATACGAATTAGCTATCCAGAAGATTCTAGTTTATTTCAGCAAGAAAGTCTCCGGCCTAAAGGCCGGAGACTTTCTTGCTGTCACTAACTAATACAAAAATTCAAGGTATCTATACCGCTCGCCATTTAAGATGCGAAGTTTGTGATTTAACGTGTGCCTATGGTGAGCGGTATATCTCTATTTCTGCATACTGTCGGTATCAATTTTGGTAAGCGTTCAGAACTTAAGATCTGAACGCTTACCGGCCCTTATCTCGATTAATTTGAGGTAGGGTTTGGATTAAGTAAGGGTTGTGTCAATTGATCAGTAGTGCTGTTCAAGTTTAAAGTGTCGTTATTAATAGGGTTTATCGCGCCTGAAGCAGATAAAGCGGCATTATTAGGCGGGGTGACTTCTTTACATTTTCGATAAGAATAGAAGGCTATTAGTCCAATTACGGCTGCCAAAGCGATGCTTATTACTACGTATGTTCCTTGTGATGAATCGTAACAGGCTGTATCGTCATCACCACCCGTAAAATGATCGCTCTGCACACCATCTGGGCATGCCGTGGAATTGGCACTTGAGCGTAAAAAATGGGTTAACATTGCTACTGAATTGTTTGTCATGATTTATTTAATCTCGAGTTATTTATTAAATTGCAATGTATCCATTCACCACATTTTCCTATTTCTCGCGTAGATCTACGCCAGTGGCTCCTTACGCGATGGGGGATTGTTAAGGGGGAGAACCGCGATTCTCCCCCTTAACCTGCACTAGCGCGGGTTCCCCGCGCGTAGGTGCTGAATGGAT
>CANCKG010000171.1 GCA_947378515.1 Gammaproteobacteria bacterium
TATCCATTCAGCACCTACGCGCGGGGAACCCGCGCTAGTGCAGGTTAAGGGGGAGAATCGCGGTTCTCCCCCTTAACAATCCCCCATCGCGTAAGGAGCCACTGGCGTAGATCTACGCGAGAAATAGGAAAATGTGGTGAATGGATACAAAGTTTTTTACATTCTTATAGCTGTCGACTTACCAATACCTTTGATTTGAACTAACTCTGAAAAATCAGCATAGACTACTTTTTTAAAGCTACCAAAGTACTTTAACAAATATTCACGATGATCAGCAATAATAATACTTCCTTACTCTCTCAAATTCCGCGACTATACCGCTCGCCAATGAAGATGCGAGGTTAGCAATTTAATGTATGCCTATGGCGAGCGGTATAGCGCTATTTTAAATTTATACCCATCGCACCTTCCAGTGCGATGGGTATAGTTACTTTAACGCTTGATGCCGTAAATAATGGTCCATGATCACTAACGCTGCCATGGCATCGACAATTGGCACGGCGCGAGGTAAGACGCAAGGGTCATGACGGCCTTTAGCATTAAAGGTGCAAACTTGATGGTCGGTGGTCACCGACTGTTGTTCGATGCTAATGGTCGAGACGGGTTTGAATGCGACCCTAAAATAAATATCGGCTCCACTGCTGATGCCACCGAGTGTGCCACCGGCATGATTGCTCGTTAAATGAATCTCGTTCCCTTCAAGGTAGAAAGCATCGTTGTGTTTTGAGCCAAGCATGCCCACGCCATCAAAGCCTGAACCGATATCAAAGCCTTTGACAGCATTAATGCTGAGCATTGCCTTGGCTAAATCCGCCGATAGTTTATCAAATACCGGTTCGCCTAGACCCGTTGGCACATGGCGAATTACTCCTTTGATGATGCCACCGATCGAATCGCCAGCGTGTTGAACTTTCTCAATTAAGGCGATCATCAGCGGCGCAATCTTTGGATCAGGACAACGAATCGCATTTTGCTCGATAGCATCTGGAGTCACGTGTTGATAATTCATTTCTGTGCGAATGCTACCAACTTGCTCGACATAACTCAAAATTTCAATATTCAATTGTTCTGTTAAATATTTTTTAGCCACAGCGCCGGCTGCGACCCGAGCGAGAGTTTCTCTTGCACTGGCGCGACCCGAACCGCGAGGGTCACGTATACCATATTTCAGATGATAGCTATAATCGGCATGTGAGGGGCGATAGATGTGCTTAAAGGATTCATAGTCTTCGGGCTGCATATCGTGATTATAAGCGAGTAGCAAAATCGGTGTGCCGGTGGTCTTTCCTTCAAATACGCCAGACAAAATATGAATTACATCGGCTTCGTTGCGTGGAGTAGTGATAGCACTTTGGCCGGGTTTGCGACGATCTAATTGGTATTGAATATCGGCGGTGGTAATGCTTAAATTCGGTGGACAACCATCGATGATGACACCGATCGCGCCGCCGTGAGATTCCCCGCAAGTGGTTATCCGAAACGCGTGTCCAAAACTATTACCAGTCATTAAGCTGCTCCGGTTGTTAAACGTTCGGCTAATGCCAGTAAAAAAGTTTCGGTTTGCTGCCAACTCAAACAAGGATCGGTAATCGATAAGCCATTTAAATCGACAGCGGCGGGGTTATTTAGATCGATAACTTGTGAACCTTCAGTCAAAAAACTTTCGACCATAAAACCCTTGATTAGAGGCTTTAATTCAGGCTTTTTTTTAAGGGAATCGAGAATGGAAAAAACAATGGCAGGTTGTAAGTGAGGTTGTTTTTTGCCATCCAAAAGACAGTTGTCATGACTAACGTCGATCAACACGGCAGGATTTTGAATGCCACTTTGCATCATTAAATCTTGCACCTTTTCAAGATGCGTGAGTGAATAATTCGGTGCTTGATTACTACCGCGTAACACTAAATGAGCATGAGGATTGCCGTGACTTTGAACTTCATAACCATCTAGCATTGTCACTTGGGCCGATTGGGCGGCGATGACGCTATTGACGCCGATTTCTAAAGGGCCATGGGTAGGGTTTTTCATGCCTACGGCACAATCTAGGGTTGAAGCAAAGACCCGGTGTTGTTGATCTTCGCTACTGCGTGCACCAATGGCGACCCACGATAATAAATTCAAAAAACAGCTGGCATTATCGATGAATAACGCTTCATCAGCGATCGCTAAACCTAAGTTCAAAACGGCAATCATCATCGCGCGGCTATAAGCTAAACCCGCTTCAATATCAGGTTTTCCAAAGGGGTTAGGGTGATGGGCAGGTCCCGCCCAACCGATAATAGTCCGTGGTTTTTGAATATAGACGCGCATCACGCATTTTAATACGTGACCAATTTTTTTATTGAGTTCAGTTAATCGGGTGGCATATTCTATTACGGCAGGTTCTGGCCAGGCAGAACAAGGGCCAATGATCATTAATAATCGTGAATCGTGCCCTTCGAGAATGGCTTTTATTTCAGCTCTGTCACGAGCGACTTGTTGTTCGGCAGTGGGCGTCAAAGGATAACTGACTATAATCTGTTTGATGGAGTTAAGCTTTTTAATTCGTGTGTAAGTCATGGTAGAGTCTGTAAGAGGTTCGCTATTTTTTCGACCGTTGATGCAATGGAAGAATCATTGACTACGGTATCATTACTTAAGCTGTGATAAACCTTTTCGCGCGCAGCCCACAAGCGGTTAAAATTTTCGAATGGGGTGCTAGCTTCGTCAAAAAACGCTGGCCTCCCCGTTTGCATGATGCGCTCGAATACTTGGGCACGTGGTGCGGTTAAGTGAATTAACTGGGCTGTTTTAACGAGTAATTGATTGGGTGTATTCATTAATGTGCCGCCACCTAAGGCGATCACGGCTGCCGGTGTTTGTAGTGCGTCACGCAAAGTATGCTGCTCTAAGTCACTAAAAAAAATTTCACCCTGTTGTTGCATGATTTGCCGGCAGGTTAATTGTTTGGCAAACCTTGCCTGAAAGACGCGTTCAATAGCATGATCTAAATCGATAAATGGCCGCTTTAACTGATCCGCCAAGGCAGAGCCGATGACAGATTTGCCAACGTGTTTAAACCCCATTAAAAGTACGTGCTTAATCATCAATGATCGTCATCTTGGCCTTCAAGGCTTGCATTGTCATTATAAAGTCAGGAAAGGTTTTATTGATCGCTAGCGCGTCTTCTATTAGTGTAACGCCGGTTGCTAATAAACCTGCCACACTTAGCGCCATTACGGTCCGATGATCATTATA
>CANCKG010000172.1 GCA_947378515.1 Gammaproteobacteria bacterium
ACCATTTCTTGTGCTTCACCATAACAACCTCCAGGTATGAGGCTATTATCTCCTATAACTTGGCGTTTCAGTGGTCTAAAAAGTGGGGGGCATTATAGTATGAGCACTACTTGGCGATGAAAAATTTATTTAAAAAACAGCAAGAAGTAAATGCTAGGAAAGCTTTAGCGATTTTTAAACAAGATTTTGAATCAGCGTTAAAAAATACGCTTACGATTGACGTGTTGTGGACTATTTTTAAGCAATGCCCCGTACTTACTATCTCTCAGCGGGTTGAGTTAGCAGTAATGGGTGAAAAATTATTGGGAAATCGCCGTGGTTCGCGCTCTGACATCAAAATTCAACGATGTTATTGTGACGAAAACGCATACCAACTTCGGTTTGATCAAACCGAAGTTGGTATGCGTTTATTACATCATGATAGAAATTGTTTGTATCGGGGAAAAACCCGTCAAATCATTGCGCAATTATTTGATTTTTCAAGTGGTAGTACTTATCTTTTAGCAAAAGCTGTTGTTCAATCGGGACAGTTAGATTTAATCAAAGCAATGGATAATAAAAAAATTAGTATTTATCAAGCTTCATTAAAACTCCCTCGTAAGAAAAGCGTTAAAACTCTATTGTCAAATTACGGTTCAATACTGTTGGCTATTTATGCGTTAGCAAATAAAGTAGATTATGGGTCTAAATTATTTTTAAAAGAATCATTATTTATTTTAGATTTTATCATCGAATATTGTTCAATAGCTGCTAACTCTTGCCTATCGGTACCTTTAACGGCTAAGCCACCTTGAAATTTATTTAACTAATCCATTGTAATTTACTTGTTTTTTTAATTAATTTCGGTGAGGTTGTTATGCGTAACTACGGTGCTGTTGCTACAAAATTTTGGGTCGATGATGGTACTCAAGCGTTATCGTTGGAAGCAAAATGTTGTGCGTTATATTTGATGACAGGTCCTCATACCACGATGTTGGGGTGCTTTCGTTTACCGGATGGGTATATTTCTGCCGATTTGAATTTGAGTGTCGAGGTGATTCATCGCGCCTTTGCTGAATTAACGACGTTAGGTTTTTTAATTAAAGATAGTCAATCAGGTTGGTTATGGTTGCCGCAGTTTTTAACAGATAATCCCATTGATAACCCTAATCAGGCAAAAAGTATTGAGCGCTTATTTGCGCACGTGCCAAAAAACGTGTGTTTTATGAAAGCATTATTGGCGGCATTGAGTCAGCATATGCGCTTTTTAAGTCAGGGTTTTATTGATCACTTGGCGAGTCTTTATGCTTCGTTAATGCCTGCTAATCCTAGTTGTGGCGATGTAATTGAAGTCTCAACGAAGGGTTTTGAAACCCTTGCGATTAGTGAAGCTATTTCAAGTGATGTATCAGAGTCGTTTGATTCAGTAGGGCGCCTTGTGGATAACTTTGCGTCAGATCTCCATTTATTTGCACCAGGCATCCATGCTTTTTCACCGAAAAGTTCAGATCAGCCACCAGACTGTCTTTGTGAAGCGTTGGTAAACCCTTTTGAAACGCTTGCCAAAGAGTTTCGAACCCAGGACCAGGACCAGAACCAGGACCAGAATCAGAAGCAGAACCAGAAGCAAAAAAAGAAAAAAAACAAACCTATGTCGGGTAAACCCGACGTCGTGTCGCTGGAGAAATTTCCCAAATCATCTTCAAGCGACAAGCAAGCAAAATCAGCCACGCTGAACGTGTTACACACTCAAGCGGCCGAAGTGTTAAATTTTTTAAATCAAAAAACTGGCAAAGTCTATCGGCCGGTAGACGCTAATTTGAAACTCATCGTCGCTCGTTTGAAATCAGGTGCAACGCCTGGGCAATGTCGGCAAGTTATTGCAAAAAAATCACGTGAATGGTCTAAGAGCGACAAGATGGCAGAGTATTTACGACCAGCGACCTTGTTTGATGCCACCAAGTTTGAACAATACGTTGGTGAATTAGTGCCAATGGAGGGCGAACTATGAAAACCATCAAACTTTGTCCTGAATGCTCAGAACCTATACGCAAAACGCATGGTACGTGCTCTTGTGGTTGGCAGATGCCTAACCCAACGATGGCGAGCAATGTTTGCCGCTGTGCTTATCGATCAGGCCAGCTTCGTTGTGAAGAGCAAGGCCGTATCTGCACCCACCCTTATGCCGATGGTCCCTGGTTTTGTCGTTATCACTGGCAGCTGACATCGGACGATGATAAATGCGCCGAGTCATGGCGTCAGGCTGAACAAGAGAAAATAATTATTAACAAACGTCGAGGTAAATCGTCATGATTAAAACCATTAGCTATTTGGATTGGTTGCTAACTGTTTGGTCTTATTGGGAATTGAAATTCTTAACTGGCTCCGCCGGTTGGCCATCGGCGTCATCGATTACGTTAGCTCTACAAGCTGAATTGTGTGTCGGCGTCAAAGGTTTTGGCCCCAAAACACCGCCGTTTAGTGAGGTGGCCGATCGGATGAATTATATTATCAATTTCGAACTGAAAAAATTGCATCCAGATAATGCCGATGCCCTACGTGCTGTTTATCTTAATCCTGATATTCGTTTAGACAAACTGGCTTTGGAGCGTCATGTGTCGATTCGCACATTGCTACAACGGGCGCGGGAAGCAAAATTGTTTTTAGAGGGCAGGGTGCTAAATTTACAGTTTGATCACTGAACTGGGGCGGTGAGGCGACGATCGTGCCGCCTCATCTATTTCAAAAACCTGCGACTATGGGCATTATTTTTCTGCAATATGCGCGATAATTCATTGACACGCTAGCGAGGTAGCCGTAATGATCGATAAAGAACAACTGTCTGTCACATTAGTGCATAAATTGAAAGCGATTGAATTTGATCAGTTAATTCCTTTGATCATTACGAGCATCGTCAAAATTGACTGTCGTAGGAAAGCATTTTGGATCATGCTGGCGGTGACGACGTTGATTATTGCGTTGGCATGCTTGAAGTGCTTGACTATTATTCCGGCAGCCTTGCTTGCCGCCGTTGCCTGGACGGCATTGTGTCCTTTGGTTAGCTTTGGGTTTTTTTATCATTACTGTAAACGCGTCGAGCGCTCTTTGCTCAAAGAGCACCATGAAAGTATGCGTTACGTGCAAACAATTGAAGGTAAAGAAGGCTTTTTATGGAAATTTGAAGATTTTTTAAAAAAGAATCCCAGCGTGCTGCACACCGGCGTTGATAAGACAGTGAAGGCGATCCTTG
>CANCKG010000173.1 GCA_947378515.1 Gammaproteobacteria bacterium
ATCAAAGCAGGGACCATTACCTTTGCCGTATTGAATACGGCAATTAATTCTGATGAGCCAGGGCCAATTTTAGCGACGATCACCGAAGGGAAGTTAAAAGGCGGTAAGATGATCGGTACGCTGCAATTGCAAAAAGAGAAAGTGATGTTAAGCTTTAATTCTATTAATATTCCCGGTGTTGAAGATACGGTAAAATTGAATGTCATTGCAGTCGATCCCAATACCGCGCGAACAGCTATTGCTAGCAACGTTGATAATCATTATTTAATGCGTTATGGTGCCTTGTTTGCTTCGTCTTTCTTGCAAAGTTATTCGCAAGCTGTGACGCAAGCGGGTTCATCGACGACGTATACGACTGATGGCATAGTGCATACCTACCCTTCGCTTAATAGCCAACAAAAAATGATTGTTGCGTTGGGTGGCGTGGGCTCTGCTTACTCGAATGTCATCGCCCAAGCGGTGAATGCTCCACCGACTGTAACCGTCGATGCTGGAACTAGCCTCGGGATTTTATTCTTATCCGATATGATGACTCCTCCAGGCATGGATGACGCTTAACTTAACTTAATTTGCAATCGCGTTGAAAAGCATTGTTTTGACAATTTTTAAAGGAATTACGATGAATGATCAAAAAGCAGTTCCAAGTGGGCAAGACGATGAATTTCAATTTGAAGATTTTGACAAATTTGAATCGCCTGACGATGAAGCGTCGCATGGAGAGCAAACTACGGCCCCGGTGGCAGACGAGCTCGATAAATCACTGAGTAATACAACAGATCATCGTAAAATGATTATCATCGGTATTGTGTTAGTTATTTTATTAGGTTTTGGTTTGAATAGTTTGGTAGGTCATGTGAGTGGGGTTAAAATCCCTAAAGAAAATTCGACGCTTGCTACTCCAACAGCGGAAGAACAAGCTACACTACCGGCAAATACGGCTCAAATGCCAGTAACCGCGTCAGTTAACGCTCCGCCACCGTTATCGAGTGATATTGATCGTTTAAACGATGTTATTTCGGCGCAGCAACAAAGTATGAGCCAGATGCAAGCCAGCATTAACGCGTTGCAAGAATCAGTCGGTGCTTTGAACGGCTCTTTAACCGATCTTTCGAGCCAAATGACGCAGGTATTAAATAAAATACCTGCTAAGGTAGTTTCCAGGCCTAAGGCGGCAGTGATGATGCCAGTGGCACCTCCACGCCCAGTCTTTAGTATCAGAGCATTGGTACCGGGGCGTGCGTGGTTACAATCCAATGACGGTCAATCCATCACGGTGATTGATGGCGATACGGTGCCAGGCTATGGTTCGGTGCAAGATATTGATTTGAATGCGGGACAAGTTGTGCTGTCCGATGGCACGATTATCGGTTATAACTTGAATAGCTAATATGAAATTCATTGTTGAATATAGTGCTCGATTATTAAAGCGTTTAAGTGTATTAGGATTAATAATAAGCTTAAGTGGCTGTGCAGCAATTCAAAATGGTGGTGATTTAACGCTGTTATTAAATAATTTAATGATTCAGTCAGTGGCAGTATTTGACTTGATGATGTCTTTTTGTTATATAGCGGGTGCCTGTTTTGTCGTAAAAGGTATGTATGAATTTAAAGTGTATGGCGAACAACGCACATCGATGTCGCAACAAACGACGATTCGAGTTCCAGTTACCCATCTATTAGTGGGTATGGGCTTATTGTATGCCCCGGGGATGATTAGTATTATGAGTAATTCGATCATGGGGCAGCCCACGGTTATTCTGGCGTATTATAATCCTGCCTATGCAGGTGCTCAAGGCACCTGGGCAGAAGTAGAAACAGCGGTAGTGACATTGCTGCAAATTTGTGGTTTAGTAGCGTTTATACGTGGCTTTTTTATGCTTAGTCATACTCAAGTAGGGCCTAATGGTGGAGTAGGTAAAGGCTTAACACATGTGTTTGCAGGGCTGTTGTTGTTAAATTTACCGACCTTTATGCAAATACTGTATAACAGTATTTGATTGTTGAGAAGTGTCGTTGTGGTGGTATATATCCATTGCACCTCAAGGTGCGATGGATATATATTTAAAATGGTGATGTACCGCTCGCCATAGGCACATATTAAATCATTAACCTCGCGTCTTGAATGGCGATCGGTATAGGGTGTAGTATTTTTTGTTAATTTTAGGATAAAGACTGATGAAAATAGGGTTAAAAAGAAGTTTGTCAAGTGTAATGGGATTAGGGTTAACATTATTTAGTACATTTGCCTATGCTCAAGTGCCAGTGACGAATATCTCCGCTATGGCGTCATCGATTCAAGCTACCTTAACACCGTTGATCAACTTGATTATTTCTTCATGTTATCTGGGTGGAGCAGGCTTTTGTGCCGGAGCTATTTTTAAATTTAAGGCCCATAAAGATAACCCAACGCAGGTGCCAATTGGTACGCCGATCATGTTACTATTTGTCGGTGCAGGTTTGTTATTCTTGCCATCGGTGATCAATATGATGGCGAACTCGTTCGGTTTGGGCGGCTCGTCGCAATCATTCAACTTTGCGTCTGGTTCTATTGTTCCTGTTTAATGGCTGATGAAGACATCTTACCTCTTATTGTATCTATTTCGCACTGCGAGCGGGAAAGCAGTATGCAGAGCATGTTAAAGCGGCGAATCGCGCCCCTTTAACATGCTCCTGAACTATAGGAGCCACAGCTCATTTTTTACAAAAAATGTAGAAAATGAGCTGAATAGATACCTCTTGTTTAAGTAATGGCTGGATTGACTAACGCTTATGCGCGACTTGCTGCTGGATGCTAACTTTGAAAATTGGAAGGCTTTTTGGGGTCGGCGGCAAGATCCGCGTTTTAAAGCGGTGGCTAGCAAAGTTTTTGATCGTGACCACGATACGTGTCAGTATTGCGGGTTTGAAGCCAAGACACACTTAGAAGTTGTTAACCTCGATGGTAATTATCGTAATAATAAAAGTGCCAATTTGTTAACCGCTTGCCCTTTTTGTGCGCAATGCTTTTTCTTGGAGTCAATCGGCGTCGGATCATTTGGTGGTGGATCACTGATCTACCTGCCCGAAATGTCGCAAGCACAATTAAATGCCTTATGCCACGTATTGTTTGCGGCAACGGAACATAATGATGGGGTAAGTGTTCAAGCGGAAAGCCTGTTGCGAGACTTGAAATTTCGTTCTATTCCTATTGAAAAGACCTTTGGTGAAGGCATG
>CANCKG010000174.1 GCA_947378515.1 Gammaproteobacteria bacterium
AGACACGAAGATCGGTCTTATACAAGACGATTGAGATAGAAATACTGCGCATGATGACGTACTTTAAATAACAAAAGGCTATTGTAGCGAAATTTAACGTTTAATACTTGTTATATATACCCATCGCACCGGAAGGTGCGAGTAGTATATATTTAAAATAGAGATGACCACTCGCTATAGGCACACGTTAAATCATTAATCTCGCATCTTGAATAGCGAGCGGTATATAAGAGGTAGTAGAATGGCGAAATATTTGTGGTACATGCTGAATTGTTATTTAGCGTCAATAGCGCTATTGCATACCGTGTTATGGTTGAGTGTCTATCCGCATTGTGTGAAACTGCTTGCGACCCTGCCATTACTGCCATGGGATGCGGGCAGTGTGACAGATGCAAAGTTATTGAGTATTATCGATTATTTGGCTATCTGTCTGCTGACGCCGCTAATCGCTTTACTCCTGGTTCATTGGCAACAGCGTATTCGTCGGGTATTGGTTAATGTGCCCTATCTGCTATTAGCGTTATTAACGGTGTGCAGTGGCGCCTCTTTGCAGTTAAGTCATCACCTCGTTGAAAATCTCGTCTTGACGTTACTCTTATTAGGTATGACCCTGCTGTGTTTGTTAGCAAATGTCTTTAGCGCGAACCTAATGCGTTATGTTATTCACAAAAAGGCGTGCATTCATGAGCCTTAAGTTTTTTTATGGCAGTGTATTGGTTGCCGTGTTTGGTGTTTTTGTGTGGTTAATGGCACCGCTATTTTGGCCAAGTCAGATTTTTATCATCAATGATTTTACCGATATTAGCGCTAAGACGTTGATAAGTTTGCCTGAAAAACCTTTAAAAGGCCAGGCAACGATTAATTTTGATTTGGATAATATGGATTATACTAACCGTAATCGCCTCTTTACGTTGTATCGTTATAATCCTTTGACACGTAAGACCCCACCGTTAACAGCGCTTTCTGGTATCCCGATTATCGATGCGCGCAAGTTAACAGGGATAAAGTCGAATGAATTGCTGCTGTATAACCCACGCATTCAGCAAATCATTATTTCTGAACCCGATAATTTAGAGAAAAAGCAAAAAATTCTTGCGCTATTTGCCAATGCGCAAGATCGACAGCGTATCAATGATTTTTATCACCAAAGTGAAGTACAAACGGCCTTTTATAAAACCAGGCATTTACCGAAAGAAGAAACACAATTCATCAACGATAATCAGTATGAAGCGTCAGTTTCGTGTTTGGTGTGGCATTATTTTCATCATCATGAAGCGATGTTTGGCCCTATTAATGCCTACCGTTTAGGTAAAGTAAATACTGATAATGTGTTTTTTTACGGTTGGTTGAGTAATCTCATGCTGTACAAAGTCATGATAACAACCGGTAATTTTACTTTTCAACATTATTTAACCCTACTCAATAGTGTCTACCCTCTGTATTATTTTTTTTGGATCGCACTGTTGGGTTTTTTAACGCGCGATCTTCAATTTACCTTACTTGCGGCATTGCTTGGCATAGGAAGTGTGTATTTAACGGGTTTTGAAAATATTCGTTTTCAGCCGGGTTTGAATCCGGTTCGCCACTATTTGGATTTACCCACGATTGCGGTATTCAGTTTGTTTCTGTACGTAAAATCACGGTGGCGCTATGGCTGGTTGTTAGTGACGATAAGTTTAGCAACGGTCGCTATTTTGAATAATGTTGAATTTGGTTTGAGTTTGAGTGCAGCGTTAATAGGTGCATTGCTAGTCTATTATTATGCGGAAGCTGTAAAGTCTAAGTTAGTATGGTTGTTTATCGCACTAACCTGCGTATTAACCAGTGTAGCGTTAATTATCTTACCTAAGACGCCGTATTCATTAGTAAAATATTTCTTTTTAGGTGTAGCTGTTCCCGAAGCAAATTTCACTATTGGCATAGTCATGGGATTGGCCTGTTTTGCCGTGTATGGGTTTTTATTGTTAGATAAAAAAAATTCGCTGCAGTCAAAAATGTTAATTCTTTTTAGCTGTTTTTATTTTCAAGCGTGTTCACTTTATTATGTGATTTATGCAGCGGTAGCGCATGTTAGAGCGTTGTTTCCGTTGGCAGTAATTATTTTGATACTCGTCGCTAAAAATGTTTTGACTTATGTGAAGTCCCCGGTTGAAATTAAAAATTTCTGGCTAGCATTATTTATTCCTAGTACCGTTTTTTATCTTATTTCGCAATTTAGCTTTGTTGCTAATTTGTGGGATTATTGGGCAGTGAAAAAAACCCATCAGCATTATTTTTGGGATTTTAAAAACGCACAATTTACAACAGATATGGATCCTAAGCCCTTTAAAAATGCTCAAGCATTAATTCAAAAATATGAGAAAAATCCAAATGTGTATATGATTTCAAAATACGACAGTGTCTTGTATTGGTTGTCAGACCACTATTCAGCGCTGCCTTATGGTACCTTAGCGATTGCTATGCCAACTACCCATGAACAGGCTATTGTGGTAGATAAAATAAAGCACGCGACCTCGTGTTATTTATTTGTCGATACCGATATTTATTCAAGTCATTTCGGTGATGTACGGGTCAATAATTGGGATCCACTCGCTTTGAAGCCGGTGATGAATTTTCGTAATTACGATATCGCCAGCGTCATGATTTATTATGGTTTAGCGAATTTATTTGACTTAGTCAAAGGTGATTACCATTTAGTCGAGCAAGGTGATTTAGTGACTGTTTATAAGGCTAATCGTTGTCAAGTATAAATAAAGATCAGGATTCATTCATGTTAAGTAAATTAAGAATTATTGGTGGCAAATGGCGTGGTCGATCAATTGAATTTATTACCGCCGAAGGTTTGCGGCCAACACCCAATCGAATTCGCGAAACCTTATTCAATTGGTTAGCCCCCAGAATTCAAGGCGCGGTTTTTTTAGATGCGTTTGGTGGCAGTGGGGCATTGAGTTTTGAAGCGTTATCGCGGGGAGCAGCAGCAGGTATCTTTATCGACAATGTCAATGTCACGCGTAAATTTTGCCATCAAAATGCTGAGAAACTCGGTGCTGAGACTTTGCGCATCATTCAAGGGACTTCGCCCGATCGTTTTGATTCATTAGCGCCTGATAAACCCTATGATATCATTTTTTTAGATCCGCCTTTTGGCAAGCGTTTATTGAAGTCAGCACTAGATGCTTT
>CANCKG010000175.1 GCA_947378515.1 Gammaproteobacteria bacterium
TGGCAGAATCAGGCTATCGCACGGTGATTAATTGTAATGCCCAGGGCGGTCAAACGGTTTTTCACTTACACGTGCATTTGCTCGCCGGACGGCAATTGCTTTGGCCACCGGGGTGAGCTGGGAATTTAAAAAGCACTGCTTTTTGCAGGCTTGCCAGGCTAGTGGATGGTCTGGCAAGCCTTGTATCCATGGTGATACGCGGCTACTTTTTATGGAAAAATAAGACGATACGATCCCACAACCGCTGCCACCAACTACCCACAGCATCATTCTCAAGAGCTACCACCGGGACTTTATCGATTTCATTGCCTGCTAACGAAACACTAATTTGACCTAACACCTGACCTTTTTGAACTGGCGCATGCAAACTACTGGTATTTAATTGCAACTGCAATTGTAATTTTGAATATTGACCTGGTAACACACTGACCACTAAGGCTTTATCCACTCCAGCGGCTACCGTGTTTTGTCGACCTTGATAGACTCGCACTTGCGATAGCACCGTATTGGCAGGATAAATCAAATGGGTTTCAAAGAAACGAAAGCCATAATCTAATAAACGCTGGGAATCATCGGCCCGAGCCGCATCCGTTGGTGCACCCATGATCACGGCAATCAAGCGCACACCATTACGTTGCGCGGAACTCACTAAGCAATAACCTGCTTCATCGGTATGACCCGTTTTTACACCATCGACACTGTTATCACGCCACAACAAACGGTTACGATTGGGTTGTTTGATACCGTTATAGCTAAACCATTTTTGTGAATACCATTGATAGTGTTCAGGAAAGTCATAAATCAAGGCACGAGCCAAAACAGCTAAATCATCGGCAGTACTGTAATGATCTGGATTCGGCAAACCGGTGCTATCGACAAAATGCGTGCCGGTCATGCCGAGGGCCGCTGCCGTTTGGTTCATCATCAATGCAAAGGCTTCTTCACTGCCCGCAACATCTTCAGCCATCGCAACACACGCATCGTTACCCGAATCGACAATAATACCTTGCATCAATTCACTAACAGGGACTGCGGTATTTACCTTAACAAACATTTTTGAACCACCGGTTCGCCAAGCTTTTTCGGTAATCGGCACCGCATCATCTAAATGGACTTTATTATTGTGTAAGGCCATCGACACCACAAAAGCCGTCATCATTTTGGTCAAACTAGCGGGCGCTAAGCGTTGATCAGGATTATAAGACGCTAACACTTTGCCGGTAGCCGCGTCCATTAATACATAGGCTTTGACATCCAACGTTGGCGCGCCAGGAATCGTCACCGTCGGCATTGCGATCGGCGGCATATCTGGCTTTGGCGCATCCACCGTAGGATTAGCGTCATTCGGATTTGTCAGCCCAACGCTCGGCAATACCGGTGGCACGCTAGCTGGCCCACTGCTTGGCGTTTCCGCCAGACTTACTTGAGGACTGATCAAACCAAAACTGGCTAACATCAAACCAATAAAACACCATTCCTTTATCATTGCTTAAACCTTAAATTACTTATATAAGTTGCTACCGCATACTATTCCGCGTCATTTTAGCATGCAGCGCACCAAACGGATATGCGCACACACGATATAAAGTGGCTTATAATGCGGGATATTAACCCTTAACCGTGCTGGATAGAAATTTGATGAGAAAAAAACGTTTGCCGCGCACTATTTGGACTAATCCCATTCATTTTATTGCCTGTGGCTTTGGTGCAGGAGCTATTCGGTTCGCCCCCGGTACCTTTGGCACCCTAATCGCTATCCCTTTTTATTTGTTTTTAAAAGAATTACCGGCGCCGTTATATTTACTCACATGCTTAATCGCATTTATTATCGGCATTTGGCTCTGTCACGCAACGGCAAAATCTTTTGGCGTCAATGATCATCCGGCCATTGTCTGGGATGAAATCGTTGGCCTTTGGTTGACGTTATGGTTAGCTCCAGCGCACTTGAACTGGTTGTGGGTCACATCAGGCTTTTGTCTATTTCGCCTGTTTGATATCTGGAAACCCTGGCCCATCGGTTGGATCGATAAAAAAATCCATGGCGGGCTTGGTATCATGCTTGACGATCTGGTTGCTGCGGTATTCGCTTGGACTTGCTTGCAAACACTCATTTATTTTATTTTGGTTTAACCATGCTCAACAAAAATGATTATTTACAAACGGCTAAACGCGTGATTGAGCTTGAAATACACGCCATTAGCCAAGTCCCGGCCCAACTAGGTGATGCTTTTAACCAAGCGTGTATCGCTATCCTCGCTTGCACGGGTCGCACAGTGGTCATTGGTATTGGCAAATCCAGTCATATCGGCAATAAAATTGCTGCTAGTTTAGCCAGCACTGGGACACCCGCCTTTTTTGTTCATGCCGGCGAAGCCTGTCATGGCGATCTGGGTATGATTATGCCGAACGATGTGGTTATCGCGATTTCCAATTCGGGCGAAACCACCGAATTCATGACGCTGTTACCACAATTAAAATGGCTCAAGGTACCGGTGATTGCGCTCTGTGGCAAACGTGATTCGAGCTTAGGCGCGGCGGCAGATATTTATTTAGACGCAAGTGTTAGCATCGAAGCATGCCCATTAGGACTTGCCCCCACCGCAAGCACGACTGTAGCACTCGTTATCGGCGATGCTCTGGCGGTTGCTTTACTTGAAGCCCGCGGCTTTACACCGGTCGATTTTGCCCGCACACATCCGGGGGGCAATATTGGCAAACGCTTACTGCTCACGGTGCAAGATTTGATGTTAACTGGTGATCGCATCCCCATCGTTCGAACCGATGCCTCACTCAAAGATGCGATTTTTGAAGTCAATCGCAAAGGCTTAGGCGTGACGTTGATCGTCGATGAAAGCCAGAAATTATTCGGCGTCTTTACCGATGGTGATTTACGTCGCGCTATCGAACATCAATTCGATTTAACAACCACCTGCGTCAGTGAATTTATGTCACGGGGCGGCAAGAAAATTGCCAGTAATGCGCTGGCCACCGAAGCGGTATGCTTAATGGAACAATTCAACATCACGTCATTAGCGATTGTTGATAAAGAGCAACAGCCGATTGGGATCATTCACCTTCATCATTTAATCAAAGCAGGCGTCGCCTGAAAGGATTCAGCTTTATGACACATAAATTACAAGGTTCGATTGTCGCTCTAGTGACGCCGATGCTA
>CANCKG010000176.1 GCA_947378515.1 Gammaproteobacteria bacterium
ATTACTATTTGATGCGTATATCATACTCGCGATTCCAACGGGCAGGCGTACCAAAGACCTACCACTACGTTTGATGCATGTAATGGTCATAACGAATTTAATATCGTGTCAGCACCACGATTGAGTAAGGTGTTAGCTAACGTAGTGCCAAGTTTGCATGCATCGGCAATAGGTCCTGAAATGGACTCTCTCAAGCATTCTGTGCCATCGACCTTGGCGACTAAACCCATTAAATGTAATGTATCACTGTCGAGGGTGGCGTAAGCGGCGACCGGTACGTGACACGCGCCACCGAGGCGTTCATTAAAAGCGCGCTCAGCCGTGACGCAAATGGTGGTATCGGCGTGGTGTAAGGGCACTAGTAAGGCTTGAATAGTAAGATCATCAGCTCGGCATTCAAGCGCTAACACGCCTTGACCGACCGCTGGAACAAATTGCTCGCTATCGAGCTTGGCAGCTATCTCATGTTCTAGCCCTAAGCGTGTTAAACCGGCAACCGCTAACATAATGGCGTCATAGTGACCATTGGCTAATTGCTTGAGACGCGAATTGATATTGCCGCGTAAAACAGCCACGTTTAAGTGTGGATAATAATGTTTGATCAAAGCATGGCGTCGCAAACTGGCAGTGCCGATCAAGGCACCATGCGGTAGGGCATCGAGTGACTGATAATCGCTTACCAGTGCATCGCGTGGATCCTCACGCTGTAAAAAAGTGCTTAATAATAAGCCTGCCGGTAACTGCGCGGGGACATCTTTCAGTGAATGAACCGCAATATCGGCGCGCTGCTCCAGTAAGGCGAGTTCTAATTCTTTGACAAATAAGCCTTTGCCGCCAACAGCCGCTAGCGTATCGTTTAAAAATTTATCGCCCGAAGTACGCATCGGTACTAAAGTAATATCTAGCTTGGGCCAATAATGGTGTAATTGGGCTTTAACAAATTCGGCTTGCCACAGGGCAAGTGGACTTTGACGGGTAGCGATGCGTAATGTTTTGATAGTCATAAAAGTCCTTGTTAGGGTAAATCATGGCGTAAGTCGTTAGTCATTTTCTGCTATAATTGGCCGCTTGTCACGTGTCTATTGGGCACCTGCAATGCAATATCACATGCCTTAGTTTTTTTGTGATGCCTTGTCGTTCATTCCATATTAGCTAAGCTCCCACTGTTAACGGGGTATTTAAGGGTTTTATGACGTTACTCGCTAAAGAAATTCTCCCTATCTCGATTGAGACTGAATTAAAACAATCTTACCTCGATTACGCGATGAGCGTGATTGTCGGCCGGGCGCTGCCTGATGTGCGCGATGGCTTAAAGCCCGTGCATCGCCGGGTCTTGTTTGCCATGCACGAATTATCTAACGATTATAATAAATCGTATAAGAAGTCGGCTCGGATCGTCGGTGATGTGATCGCCAAATACCATCCCCATGGTGATACGGCGGTTTATGACAGCTTGGTACGGATGGCGCAAGATTTTTCGCTGCGTTATATGTTAGTCGATGGTCAAGGTAACTTTGGTTCGGTCGATGGTGATTCACCAGCGGCGATGCGATATACCGAAGTACGGATGAAGAAAATTACCCATGCGTTATTGCAAGATTTAGATAAAGATACGGTTGATTTCATTCCCAATTACGATGGGCAAGAACACGAACCCAGCGTCATGCCGACGCGAATTCCCAATTTGCTTATTAATGGTTCGGCGGGGATTGCCGTGGGGATGGCGACAAATATTCCCCCCCATAATTTAACCGAAGTGATTGATGCCTGTTTGGCGCTGATCATCGATCCGACCTTAGACGCCGATGCCTTGATGCACTATGTTAAAGGGCCAGATTTTCCAACCGCGGGGATTATCAATGGCAGAGCGGGCATCATCGAAGCCTATCGCACCGGGCGTGGCCGGATTCGGATTCGGGCGCGGACCCATATTGAAACCGATGAACAAAATGGCAAACACACTATTGTCGCCACCGAATTGCCGTATCAAGTCAATAAAGCCCGCTTAATCGAACGGATCGCTGAATTGGTGAAAGATAAGCTGATCGATGGCATTACAGCATTGCGTGATGAATCGGATCGCGAAGGCATGCGGGTGATTATCGAATTACGCCGCGGTGAAAGCGCCGAAGTGATGATCAATAAACTCTATGCTCAAACTCAACTCGAAGTGGTCTTTGGCATCAATGTAGTCGCTCTGGTTGATGGCCAGCCGCGGACCTTACCCTTAAAAAGTATGCTCGAAGCGTTTTTACGGCACCGTCGTGAAGTCGTAACACGCCGGACGTTATTTGATTTAGCCAAAGCGCGGGATCGGGCCCATTTGTTAGAAGGTTTAGCGATTGCGCTGGCCAATATCGATGACATGATTGCCTTGATCAAAACCTCACCCACGGCAGTAGAAGCTAAAGAAAAAATGTTGGCGCGGGTCTGGGAAGCAGGGCTGGTCAATGCAATGTTGACTGGGGACCCACTGGTGTCCAGACCTAAGAGTCTCGACATTAGTTATGGCTTGAAAGTTGATGGTTATCATTTATCACCAGAACAAGCGCAAGCGATTTTGGATATGCGCTTACAACGTTTAACTGGACTCGAGCAAGATAAAATTGTCGCCGAATACCAAAATTTATTGGCGTTGATCAAAGATTTATTGGCTATTTTAGGTGATCCAGAACGCTTGATGGAAGTGATTCGCGCAGAATTGGTCGAAATTAAAAAAGAATTTGGTGATGAACGCAAGACCGAGATTTTAACGGTTGAAGAAGATTTGACCATGGAAGATATGATTGTGTCCGAAGATCGGGTTATTACCTTGTCGCACGAAGGTTATATCAAAACTCAAGCCGCAACCGCGTATCAAGCGCAACGCCGTGGTGGCCGTGGTAAATCGGCGACCACTGTCAAACAAGAGGATTTTGTCGATCGCTTATGGGTGGCGAATTCGCATGATACCTTATTATGTTTCTCGAATACCGGTAAATTGTATTGGTTGAAAGTTTATCAATTACCCGATGCTAGCCGCATTTCGCGTGGTAGACCGATTGTCAATTTATTGAATCTCAGTGAAAATGAAAAAATCACCGCCGTGCTACCGGTCCGTGAATACGATGACGCTCTGTCAGTTTTTATGGCCACCAGCATGGGCGTGGTCAAAAAAGTCGCGCTG
>CANCKG010000177.1 GCA_947378515.1 Gammaproteobacteria bacterium
AATCACGGGCATCGTTACGTGCTCGACAAAAAAACGAATATCCTCATAATTGCATGGTGTTTCATACTGTTGCGTCCAGTGGCGACCGTGAACGATGAGATAATCGACGCCGGATGCATTGATAGCGCTGACCAGTTCATTATGAAAACGATCAGGGCATGAGCCCTCGACGCGAATTTTGATCGATACCGGTACGTGCGTATGGTCTTTCATAGCGCGAATTAAGTGATATAACTTATCGGGTTGCATCAACAAGCTGGAACCGGCACCTTTTTTGCGAATTTTATTGACTGGGCAGCCGCAATTCAAATCGATTAAATCAGCCCCTAAGTCGGTACTGATTCGAGTTGCTTGGGCTAATTCGGCAGGCTCTGAGCCTGACAGTTGAAAACATACTGGGCCTTCGTCAGGCGATTTGGTGGTGAAGCGTTTTTGGGTGGCGAGGGGGTGGTGAATAAGTGTTTTACAAGAAATCATTTCGGTACACGAAAACGCAGGTTTGCTATGAATCCACGTCAAGCGGCGAAAGGGTGCGCAACTGATGCCGGCTAATGGCCCTTGAATGAGATTATTGTCAAACGTCAGATTGCCGAGGGTGAGTGGTATGGCCATGATCAACTAGGGAGAGAAAATTTTTCATTATACCCATTTTTGATTAATAATCGATAGCATCCAGGGTATTTGTGGTGCGTCGATCACTCTTACTACGTTTCAGCGCGTTACGTGCTGAATGGATACCCCCACGCTATTATTTCAAACTTAAAGGGGCTGATCCTGTATGATCAGGGAATATTTACAGGTGAGTCTTTATGAACAGTGATGCCAGCATTCCCTATGCTTTATTAACGCCGGATGTCATTTTAGATGCCATCGAAAGTTGCGGCTTTGTCTGTTCGGGCAGTTTTTTAGCGTTAAACAGTTATGAAAATCGCGTCTACCAAATTGGTTTAGACGACGCTGAGCCAATTATTGCTAAATTTTACCGGCCTGCGCGCTGGAGTGATGCCACTATCTTGGAAGAACATCAATTTGCCCATGAATTAGCGGCTTTAGAGATTCCGGTGGTGGCGCCGTGGCGTGATCCAGCCGAGCAAAGTTTATTTGTGCATGACGATTTTCGCTTTGCGCTGTTCCCTCGACAAGGCGGTCGAGCGCTCGAACTCGATAGCCTTGAACATTTGGCGTGGATGGGTCGGTTCATCGGTCGTTTGCATGCGGTCGGTGCCGTGAGAAACTTTCAGCACCGACCGACGTTAAATATCGAGACTTACGGTCATAGTGCGTTGGCAATATTGAAAGCCAACGCATTGATTCCGGCGCATTTAAGATCAGGTTATTTTGACACAGCCTCTGACTTACTCACGAAAGTCGACGCATGCTTTAGGCGCATAGAGCCCCTACGATACATTCGTTTGCATGGCGATACCCATGCTGGCAATGTGCTATGGCGTGATACCGGTCCGCATATTGTCGATTTAGATGATTGTTTGATGGGTCCTGCGATTCAAGATATTTGGATGTTATTGTCGGGTGATGATGAACAAATGACGCTTCAATTGAATGCGATCTTACGTGGTTATCGTGAATTTCACGATTTTAATCGCTGTGAATTGAAACTAATCGAAGCGCTACGGTCGCTACGGATGTTGCATTATTCAGCCTGGTTAGCTAAGCGTTGGGATGATCCGGCTTTTCCTTTGAGCTTTCCATGGTTTAATTCAGCGACTTACTGGCAAGAGCAATGGGTGAATTTACAAGAACAGTGTGTGTTATTAGATCACGTGTTAAATCAGGCTTGATTAGGCGTACGGTAGAGATATAAATAGCCTAAGCACAGGGCTAATAAACTGGCCTGTATTTCATAAATGAGTTGGTAACTGTAGTTGGTTGAAAGCCCGGCTAGTAACGGTGCGATGATCCAAGAGAGGGCCATCAAGGCACCGGCTAAGCCCATGACTTTGCCTTGTTGTTGAGAATGACTGTGATTGGCGATGTGCGTGACAAGGCCAATATAAGAGAACGGGGACGCGATAGCGATTAAGCTGATGATGATCATTAGATAGCTAAAATTGCTACCAAGTACGAATAACAGATTACCAACCAGTGCGCCACTTAAGCCAATATAGCTTAATTGCTTTAACGATAAAACAGTCAAGCAGCGTGGCAGCAACAATAGCAAGCTTAAGCCATTACACAGTGCAAACCAAGTCATGCTGTAACCTAATAACGTGGCTGAATAATGGTGGTGATTAAAGTAGATTGGCAGCATCGCCATAAAACCGCTGTAAGCGATTAACGAAAATAATAGCATCAACCAAAAGCCACGATTTTTGCGATCTTGAATAATGGCTGCAAAGTCATTCAAATTCACATAAGTGCGCCACTTTAGTGATTGGCGTTGAGTGTTCAACGTTAAAGTTTCTTGAAAGCCATAGGAAATCAACGCTAAACCGGCGATAGCCAAGATCGCACCTGACCAAAAAGGTAGGGAATAGGCGAATAACGAAGTGCGATTGCCTAAAATAATCGCTCCTAACACCGGCCCACAGGCAAAGCCAAGATTGCTGGCTAAACTTACCCAGCTGAGACGTTTGGCTTTTTGGTTGGTGTACAGGCTTGAATCCAATAAGGCTGATTGAGCAATGGGCATACTGCCGGCAGTTAAGCCACCGATGATGCGACTTAAGATAATCAAACTTAAACTATTGCCATAGACACCTAGTGCGGCAATACCATAACTCAATGTACTGCCGATCAAGCACAGCCGTAAGATGGGCTTGCGGCCCAATTGATCGGATAAACCGCTCAACATCGGGGCGCCAATTAACATAAACAGTGAATAGAGCGCGACGACCCATTCGAATTGTAAATTACGCGAGCTGATGCTGACGCTACTGGCAAAGATCCCTGAGCTATTACCGATTAACAGTGGTGTTAAGCTAGGGAAAATTAATCCCCAACCGAGTGCATCGACAAAAATAGTGAGCAGTAACGCAAGGACACTGGTGTTTAGGGTGAATTTAGGCATTAAGGTATCTATTCAGCACATTTACTACATTTTACGTAGAAGCTTGCTAGTGGCTCCTTACGCGATGGGGGATTTTAAGGGGGAGAATCGCGATTCTCCCCCTTAACATGCACTGCGTGCGGGTTTCCCGCGCACAGT
>CANCKG010000178.1 GCA_947378515.1 Gammaproteobacteria bacterium
TAACAATTGGAATTCTGCTAAGGTTTTATGAGTTGCAATCGTCCCGATTGATAACATCGCCACCACGGAGGCCGCTCCCATTAAAATGCCTAACATCGCGAGCAAGGAACGCAGTTTGTGGGTAATTAAATTGCGTGTGGCTTCGCGTAGCGTTAAAGACCAGGTCATGACGTTAGCCTGTCATCGACAATACAGCCATCGGTTAAGTGAATAATTCGGGCACTGCGCAGCGCTACCTGTGGATTGTGGGTCACCACGATTAATGTCTTACCGGCTTGATGTAGTGTATCAAAGACGCTCAATATTTCCTCGGTGGTTTTGCTATCTAACGCGCCAGTCGGTTCATCGGCTAATATTAACGCCGGATTGGTCACAAGAGCCCTAGCAATCGCTACCCGTTGTTGTTGACCGCCAGATAATTGCTGGGGAAAACGTGCTGAAAACGCTGCCATTAATGTTTGTTCAAGGGCGAGCGCTGCGCGTTCTAAGGCGGGTTTGCCATGAATGCCTTGATAAAGCAGCGGTAAAGCAACATTTTCTAGTATGCTTAAGCGTGGTAATAAATGAAAGGCTTGAAAGACAAAGCCAATCGCGTGATTACGAATAGTGGCTAATTGATCGCGATCGGCCCACGGTGTGACAGTACCATTAAAACTATAGGTGCCCGAATCGGCTTGATCCAAAAAACCTAAAATATGCATCAAAGTCGATTTGCCAGAACCAGAGGCGCCGATGATCGTCAGGTATTCGCCACGCTTGACGTTTAGGGATAGGGGCGGCAAGACGTGATGAATCGTCTGACCAACAGAGTAGTGCTTCGTAATGGCGTCAAGTTGGATAAGTGGCAAGAATGGTATCTCCTTCGTGAAGTCCTGTTAAAACTTGAATTTGATCGGGTGTGGTAAGGCCCGTGCTAATCACTACCCGTTGGTGTTTATTGTGTGCCACGCGTATCACCACAGCTTGATTGTGCTCTTGGCCAACCGCACGGATCGGAATGCTGAGTGTCGGTAGGTTGGCTTGCGTTTCGATTGCCACTTGGGCACTCATGCCTAAGCGAATATGCTCGCTCGCTGTCTTCGGCAATTGGGTGACGCTAATTTCAACCGGAAAACTCGGCATGCCGGAAAAACCAGAATTGGTATCACGTTGCGCTTGAATGCTAACTTGCGTGACGGCGCCGATTAAGCGTTCAGGAAAGGCATTGCTGGTAACAACGGCTTTTTGACCAACTTTTAGCTGATCAATCTCCATTTGACTGACCATGATATTGATGCGATAGCCACTTAAATCGCCCAAAGTCAATAAACTGTCGCCTGCTTTAATGGATGTACCTAAGGTCGGTAAATTATCGGGGTTTGAATTGGTAGTTGAACTCGACTTAAGCGGCGTTAAGATGACGCCGCTCATTGGCGCACTGATCTTTAATAAACCACTTTGCTGCTTAAAAATAGCGATTAGTTGCTGTTGATTGTTTAAGTTTAAGGATTGTTCAAGGGTGCTATTAGGCGCTAAATAATGATTTAATTCGTGCTGTTGTTGCAGCAGTTGAGCATAGGCATTGGCTAAGTCGCTTTGTTGACTATCATAATCGTTACGGGCAATTAAGCCATTTTTCCAGAGTTCAGTTGTGCCTTGAAATTTTTTTAATTGATTGGTGTAATCACTCTTGGTTTTTAAATAAGTCAATAATGCTTGTTGATAATCATGGGCATATTTGGGTGAATTTAATACGACCAGCAAGGTAGTGGCCGTGACGCATTGACCCAAGTGAATGGGCAATGACTGAATGGTGCCATCGGCCGGAGCGGTAATATTTAACATCGACAATGGCTGCATGATTCCACTGTATCTTTGAGGAACGTGTAAAACATGCTTGGTGACGCTGATCACTGCATCTGTTGCTGAAAGATGCTGACATGCCGTTAGCAGGGAAAGTCCTAAAGTTATTAAAAAATAGGCTGTTTTCATGCATTAATACCGGATGGTTATATGAAAATCGCTCAGGGTATTGCCCGTCAATTGACGAAATTGCAACCAAGTAGTGAGATAATTGATTTTGCTGCTGCTATACGTTAGTTGCGCTTGAGTTAAATTTTTTTGTTGGCTACTAAGGTCCAGCGCCGATCCTAATCCATAATGCAGTTTTTGCGTGGCAATGAAGAGTGTTTTTTGCTGTTGCTCGACCGAATCTTTGGCGAGGGTTAATTGTGTTTGCAGTGAGGTTAAATTATTAAGCGCATTGATTCCAGAACTTTCAAGGAGCCATTGTTGCGATTTAAGGTTGACGGTATCTGCTGCTAATTGTACTTGCGCTGTTAAGACTTGTTGTTTTAATTGTAAATCATCAATCGGCACCGAAATATTTAAGCCAATGGAAGTGGCGGTATGGGCACCATTGGTGATGTTATTTATGCCAGGGTTATTGCCCGAAATTTCTGTTGCGGTTAAATTGACTTGGATGCGCTGATCATCACGCGCAACCAGCAGATTGCGTTGATTGATGCGATGATTGATCAATAAAAGTTGATAATTGACATCATTGGCTAAAATAAGTGCTTGAATACTTGACAGAGTAGGTAAGGAGTGGATTTGAGCATCGATGGTCGTTTCGACATCAAGTGGTTCATTGGGCGAGACGCCTAAAACATTTAACAACGTTAATCGGCTTTGAGTATAAGCGTATTGCGCGGCATTTAAGCCCAGTTGCGCATTGGCTAAATCGGCGGTCGTCTGAACATTATCACTGGATGGCATGATCCCGGCATGAATCTTAATGTTATTGTCATGTAGACGCTGCAAAACATCGGTCACGGTCATTTGTTGAGTATGGATATTTTGCTTGGCGAGAATGACATTTTCGTAAGCGAGGGCGACTTGGACAATACTATTGATCACTGTTTGTTTTAAATTGAGTTGATTGATTTTTTCTTGGTCAATAGCATTAGCCAGGGGCGATAAAGTAACTGCTGGGCCAAAACCGCGCATCAAGGGTTGACTGATATTGACGCTGACACCGGGATTGTAACTGGACGCATTATTGGCACCATTGGGATTAAGGATGACATTGTCCATCGCCGTGGTGACAGTGGCGCCACTGGCTAACAGCAGCGAGGCTGTGGGTTGAATATTGTGGGTTTGGCCAGCATTGGCAT
>CANCKG010000179.1 GCA_947378515.1 Gammaproteobacteria bacterium
GGTGTGGAATACCGGTAACGGTGTACCTTTTGTTGTGTTTGCGATTCCGAGTGAACGTTTAGAAAAAAATCTCTATGCGATTACGATTCCTTATGCAGCGAGTATCATTAATACCCATCACCTCGATGGTGAACTTATCGGGTTAAAGAGTGTGGCCCGTGCCGATCGGCCGGTGGTGACGACGGTGTTTTTTGCTTTCCGTGTCATGTTGGCGGTGGGGGTAGGTTTGTTTTTAGTCGCCTTGGTCGCTTTATGGCTCAGAATCAAAGGTCACTTATATGATCAACGGTGGTTTTTACGTTTATGTGTGCTCGTGGCACCCTTAGGTTTTGTCGGTAGTATTGCGGGTTGGTTGACGGCGGAATCAGGACGGCAACCGTGGGTGGTTTACAATTACATGCGTACAGCGGATGGCGCCTCGGTTGTGGATTTGCATCAAGTGATTATTTCTCTGGTGCTATTCATCATCGCTTACGGTTTTGTGTTAAGTTTTTACTTGTATTATGTGTTTAAATTGATTCGCAAGGGACCGGCTGAAGCTATTCTAGACGCGGCTAAGGCAGAACGGCCACCATTCTCTTATTTGGGAGCATAACACATGTTACTTAATAATACGCTTTGCGCGGGAGACCCGCACTCGCGACTAAGAGGGAAGAATCGCCTCTCCCCTCTTAGTAATCACCCCATTGCGCAAGGTGCATCAGCTTTGTTTTTCGCAAGAACTATTAATTCTACGGTGAATAATTAAATGTTACTCATACTGGCATGGGCAGGTTTTATTTCCTTAGCAATTATCATGTATGTGATCTTGGATGGTTTTGATCTGGGAATCGGGATTTTATTTCCGTGGGTAAATAACAGTCATGATCGTGATTTGATGGTCAGTACTATTATTCCTATTTGGGATGGTAATGAAACCTGGTTAGTGATGGGCGGGGCATCGTTGTATGCGGCGTTTCCGCTGGCCTACAGTACGTTATTGCCCATCTTATACTTGCCTTTGATGATCATGTTAGCCGCCTTGGTGTTTCGCGGCATTGCATTTGAATTTCGTTTTAAAGCGCACAAGAGTCGTTATTTGTGGAGTTGGTCTTTTGCCATCGGTTCGACTTTAGCGGCTTTTATGCAAGGGTTGGTGCTAGGCACATTCGTCCAAGGCATCGGTGGTTCTGTGCCAGCGGTTATTTCACCTTATGTCTGGCTCAGCCCTTTCAGTATTTTGACAGGCTGTGCCGTGGTGATCGGCTACGCTTTGTTAGGTTCCACTTGGTTGATTGCCAAAACGACGGCCGATTTGCAAGCCCTGATGTTTCGTGTGGCTAAACGCTTATTAGTCTTATTAGTGTTATTTTTAATTGTGGTTAGTCTGTGGACGCCGTTGGTCGATCCTTTTGTCATGCAGCGCTGGTTTAGTTTTCCCAACATGCTTTATTTAGCGCCTTTGCCCGTATTGACCGCGTTCGCTGTGGGCGGTAATTTTTATGCTTTATATAAAGGCTATGAATTTTGGCCATTTATGTTATCCATTGCCTTATTTGTCTTTGCTTATGCCGGCTTTTGTATCAGTGATTTCCCGTATATCATTCCCCATGCTGTATCTATTTGGCAAGCCGCTTCACCGCCTTCATCGCTGCAATTCGGCATTTATGGGGTGATTGTGTTGATTCCAGTTCTATTGGTTTATACGCTGTATTCGTATTGGGTATTTCGCGGTAAAGTGACGGAAGTAGAACATTATTAATTAATTTTTTTATAGGGAAATGAGCATGGATGTTAGTCAATTATTAACGAATGGTTTTCCCGTGTTAGCGACAGGCAATGTTGCCGATGCAGGCAAAGCGGCGGTTAAAATTATGGATTTTGGTATTAAGCCATTGCATCATAGCATGAAAGTCGCTGGACCTGCTTTTACCATTGATACTCCGCCGTCTGCTAATTTCGCTGTTCATGAAGCTTGTGCCTTAGCGCCAGCCGGTTCAGTATTAGTGATTAACGCCCATGGCAATATGACATCAGGCCATATAGGCGACTTAATGGCTTTAGCCTGTCAAGTGCGTGGCATTGCCGGTGTCGTGATTGATGGTGCTGTGCGCGATGTTGAAGATATTATTGCTATGGGTTTTCCAGTCTTTGCGCGTGGTGCTGTGCCGCATGGTAATAGTGCCGACAAAGGGATTTTGAATCAAACAATTCAGTGTGGTGGTGTTACGGTTAATCCAGGTGATATGATTTTCGCCGATGCTACCGGGGTGTTGGCTTTTCCAGCTGGTCAAGCACAAGACATTTACCAAAAAGCTGTCATTATTGCTAACAAGGAATTGGGTTTTGTGCAGCAACTCAATGAAGGTAAAACGCTGTTGCAAATTCCAGAATTTTTACAATTGCATGGCCTTGATCCCCTGGTGTTACAAGCGGATGGGGTGTCTACGAGTGTTGAGAAGTGATAACTGCATTTAAGCAAAACGTACGCTTAGGTGTATCGTTAGCATTAATCGCTTCTTTATGTAATACCCTGATGAGTGTGTTTGTGAAATTACTCGGTGATAGTCAGAGTACCGCAACCATTCTTTTTGCGCGGTTTTTGATTGGCTTTTTAGTATTGTTACCGTGGCTGTTAACGGATCAAACTTTATTTAAAGTCAATAATAAAATCAAAGTGTTATTGCGTTGCATTACCTCGATTACAGCGATGGGTTGTGTGTTTTATTCACTGAAATATTTACCCGTTGCCAATGTATTGCTCTTAAATAATACTTTTCCATTGTTTTTACCTTTGTTAAGTTGGTTGTTGCTTAAGATAAAAACGCCGCTGAAAATGTGGTTGGGTATTATTATAGGTTTTGTAGGGGTGGCCATTGTGTTGCATCCCAGTGCCCGCAGTTTTAATGGGCATGCTTTGGTTGCGTTGGGTTCTGGGTTATTAGCGGCTTTAGCGATGTTGCAAATTCGGTTGCTCATTAGCAGCAGCACGGATAAACAAATTTTATTTTATTTGATGTTTTTTGGGATATTAGTGACGGCTATTTTTGTGCCTTTTTCGTTTAAAATGCCCACTGTTTATCAATGTTGGTTATTGTTTTTAGTGGGTTTTTTTGGCGCAGGTTATCAATTATTTTTAACGTT
>CANCKG010000180.1 GCA_947378515.1 Gammaproteobacteria bacterium
CCAGGACACACTGGATTCCACGAAATATCCTGATATCTCTTAAGACATGAATCAGCTGAAAAACGCGCAAAATCTGCCATGGCAAAGGCTTTGGTAGACAATATGGAATGAGATGAAACGTGCTGAAACAAAGGAATGGTGGGCCCACAAGGACTTGAACCTTGGACCAAGGGATTATGAGTCCCCTGCTCTAACCAACTGAGCTATGGGCCCTTATACGAACGGGTGAATGCTAATTGCTAATTATAAAGAATTTACGCTGAAGACGCCATGAGTATATCATACTATTTTAAACCGCTTGTCATGTCGATAGAAAATTGCGTAACATGCAATTTATCTTGCAGTCGACAAATACTGCTGCGTTTCTAAGCAGTCAATGGATTTATTGTATCTATTCAGCACTGCTGCTAAGTTTTTCGCTCACAGCAGTGCTGAATCACAAAAATACCCATAAAAAATCTCACTTAAAGTGAATTTTTTTATTATCCATTCAGCACCTACGCGCGGGGAACCCGCGCTAGTGCAGGTTAAGGGGGAGAATTGCGGTTCTCCCCCTTAACAATCCCCCATCGCGTAAGGAGCCACTGGCGTAGATCTACGCGAGAAATAGGAAAATGTGGTGAATGGATACTTTTTTTATTAATTAAACAACTCAATCGTCTTCTTTATCTAAGAAACCGCGTAAAATTTCAGACCGTGTTGGATGACGTAATTTACGCAAAGCTTTAGCTTCGATTTGCCGAATACGCTCACGCGTCACATCAAATTGTTTGCCCACTTCTTCCAAGGTGTGATCGGTATTCATATCGATACCAAAACGCATTTTCAACACCTTGGCTTCACGTGGTGTCAAAGATGACAATACTGAACGCATGGTTTCACGTAAGCCTTCATTAGTGGCAGCGTCAAGGGGAGACAACGTCATCCCATCTTCGATGAAATCTCCTAAATGCGAATCTTCATCATCTCCGATCGGTGTTTCCATGGAAATCGGTTCTTTGGCAATTTTCAAGACTTTACGGATTTTATCTTCGGGCATTTCCATACGAATCGCCAATTCTTCGGGGGATGGTTCCATGCCGGTTTCTTGTAAATATTGCCGCGCAATACGATTCAATTTATTAATCGTTTCAATCATATGCACCGGAATACGGATTGTGCGCGCTTGATCAGCAATTGAACGCGTGATCGCTTGACGAATCCACCATGTGGCATAGGTTGAAAATTTATAACCACGACGGTACTCAAATTTATCAACGGCTTTCATCAATCCAATATTGCCTTCTTGAATCAAATCTAAAAATTGTAAACCACGGTTGGTGTATTTTTTAGCAATTGAAATAACGAGTCGCAAATTTGCCTCAATCATTTCTTTTTTAGCACGGCGCGCCAAACTTTCACCCGCCAACATTTGACGATTGATGCGTTTAATATCTTTGATGCTAAGTTGAGTATGCCCTTCTAGTTCTCGTAATGCTTCTTGATGAATATGAATATGATCAACATTTTCTTTGATGATTTTCGCATACGCTTTTTTTGATTTAGTGACTTTATCCGCCCAACCAAGATCCACTTCATTACCAGGAAAACTTTGCACAAATTCATCACGTGGCATTTTGGCTTTTTTAATGCAAATTGCCATGATGCCTTTTTCATGGCTACGGACTTGTTCTAAAATAATCCGTAACACACTGCTTAATTTATCGAGTGCTTTGGGTGAAAAACGAAATTGCATGAAACATTCGGCCAATTCCGCTTGTAATTTTAACGTCGTTTTATGCTCTTTACCATTAGCACTATAAGCGTCTTGATAAGCGTGGTAAATGATTGCTAAATGGTCAAATTTCTCTTTAGCAATGATTGGATCAGGCCCTAACTCTATCGTTTCTTCTTCAGTCGTTTCCCCGTCTGTTTCTTCCAGTTCGACATCGATATCACCCGCGCCTTCGCCACTCTCGTCTTCAACGGCTATCAGTACTTCTGGTGGCAATTCTTCGACGACATCGTTATAACCACTGATAACTTCGCTTAATTTGATTTCACCCGCCAATACCCGTTGATAATCGGCAAGCAAACGACCTAGAATTAAAGGATAGCTGGCAATCGATAACAGCACTTCTTCCAAGCCTTGTTCGATGCGTTTGGCAATGACGATTTCGCCCTGACGCGTGAGTAATTCAACGGCGCCCATTTCGCGCATGTACATCCTAACCGGATCGGTGGTGCGGCCAAAATCACCTTGCATCATCGCAAGCACAGCCGCGGCTTCTTCCACTTCTTCATCGTCGGTCGACACGCTTTCAGCGGCAACACCCGTTACCATCAAAGTATCGCTATCAGGCGGCACTTCATAAACGGGCACACCCATTTCCTTAAACGTAGCAATAATTTGCTGAAATTTTTCAGAATCAATATCAAAGGGCAAAAAACTGTCGATTTGTTTATGCAGCAAAAACCCTTGGTCTTTACCCAAATCAATCAACTCAATGATTTTCGCTTGTTGAAGTTCTTGACTTTTATTCTTAACTTGTTGCTGATCTTGACTCATAGGGGAGAATATGGCTTATAGGTTATTAATGACCAAAGACTTCGAAAGACTTAGGTTTCTCACTGAGAATTTAGTGCGTTACAAAATCACTTAAACGTTGTATCATAGCAGTCTTGCCTATATAAAGCTAGTCTTATGAGAATCAGTATTTTTGGTACCGGCTACGTTGGCTTAGTCACCGGCACCTGTTTTGCCGAACTGGGCAACCAAGTCGTTTGCGTCGATATTGACGCAAAAAAAATCACCCAATTACAAGCAGGCATTTGCCCCATTCATGAGCCAGGACTACCCGAACTCATCAAGAAGAATGTTGCTTCAGGGCATTTACGCTTCAGTGATGACGCACAAGCTGCCATTGAACACGGGCAATGCATCTTTATCGCTGTTGGCACGCCTAGCACCAGCAATGGATCAGCTGATTTAAGCTATGTCTTCACGGTGGCGCAAACCATTGGTCAGCATTTGAACGATTATCGCGTCATTGTCAATAAATCCACAGTTCCAGTCGGTACAGCTGACAAAGTCAAAGCGATCATTCAAGCACAACTGGATCATCGTATCGTCAATATTGACT
>CANCKG010000181.1:0-3082 GCA_947378515.1 Gammaproteobacteria bacterium
GCCTTTAGGCCGGAGTGTTTTAGACTTGGAAGAGGTGTGCAAATCGAACAAGTCCGCACCTTGTGAAACCTTAGGCGTAGGCCGAGGTACGGTGCTCCTACCGCCCTGAAGGGCGGGGTTTCAAACCAGCTAAGGAATTTGGATGAAAACGAATACCTATATTGTTGTTCCCGCCGCCGGTACTGGCGCTAGAATGCAGCAAAACCTACCTAAACAATATGCACTACTGGCAGGTCAACCGATCTTAGCACGCACCTTAACCACATTGCTAGCCGTCCCCGATGTTCAACAAGTCATCGTCGCCCTTGCGGCTGACGATGCGCATTTCGATACGCTAATTGCTCTCGACGATCCGCGTTTATCGCGCGTGATTGGCGGCGCTAACCGGGCTGAATCAGTCTTGAGTGCGTTAAATTACTTAAGCGCCAATGATCACGATTGGGTCTTAGTCCACGATGCTGCGCGGCCGTTGATCAGTTTAGAAGATATCGCTAAACTTCGCATTAGCTTAGCGGCACATTCGGTCGGTGGCATTTTAGCCACACCGGTGACTGACACTTTAAAACACGTCGATGAGCACCACACTATTCACCACACCGTCAATCGCAAAAATTTATGGCGTGCACTAACTCCACAATTATGTCGCTATGGCTTATTAAAACATGCGCTAACCCAGTGTTTACTCGAACAACGCACGATCACCGATGAAGCGATGGCACTAGAATTGTGTGGTCATCCGATGCAAATCATCGAGGGTTCGGCGAACAATATCAAAATCACCTATCCGATGGATTTACTGATCGCGGAACAGGTGTTAAGCGCAACTATGAAACACTGAGTTTTTAGTTCATCCAAATTCCTTAGCTGGTTTGAAACCCCGCCCTTCAGGGCGGTAGGAGCACCGTACCTCGGCCTACGCCTAAGGTTTCACAAGGTGCGGACTTGTTCGATTTGCACACCTCTTCCAAGTCTAAAACACTCCAGCCTAAAGGCCGGAGACTTTCTTGCTAAATCCTTAAGCTTACTTGCCTATAATTATCACAATTAAAAAAACTATAAATAACTAAAAACGTAACTATTCTTCTTATATACCCATCGCACCTTAAGGTGCGATGGGTATATCAAAGCACCAAAGAGATATACGCCATAACCACAAAAACACTTAAAACTACGCACATAGCAAAGAAGTCCCCGACTTAAAGACCGAAAACTTCTTTGCTTTTCATGCCCTAAAAATTACACGTTAAACAAGAAATGCATCACATCGCCATCGCGCACTGTGTATTCTTTGCCTTCTAAGCGTTTTCTGCCCGCTTCTTTGGCGCCTGATTCACCCTTGTATTGAATGAAATCATCATAGGCGATCACTTCGGCGCGAATAAAACCTTTTTCAAAATCACTGTGAATCACACCGGCCGCTTGTGGGGCACTCGCACCAACGGAAATAGTCCAGGCGCGCACTTCTTTAACGCCAGCCGTAAAATAAGTTTGCAAGCCAAGTAGCGCATAACCTGCCCGAATAACGCGATCTAAGCCCGCTTCTTCTAAGCCCAATTCTTTCAAAAATTCGGCTTTATCGCTTTCATCTAATTGGGTAATTTCAGATTCCAGAGCCGCACACACCGCGACGACTTGGGCATTCTCGGCGGCAGCTAAGGCGGTCACTTTAGCGAGCAAAGGATTATTGTCAAAACCAGTTTCATCGACATTAGCGATGTAGAGTGTCGGTTTGCCGGTTAATAAATTCAATGGCTTGATCAACGCCCGCTCATCAAGATCCAAATCCAGACTTCGCACCATCAAACCTTTGTTTAAATGGTTATGAATTTTTTCATAAGTGGCTTTTTCAGCGATAATCGCTTTATCGCCGGTACGCGCCGCTTTAGCAGCACGGGTCAATAAGCGATCGATGACATCTAAATCCGCTAATGCTAATTCGGTATTGATCGTCGCGATATCGTCCAATGGATCCACGGTGCCTGCGACATGAATGATATCGTCATTGACAAAACAGCGCACCACATGAGCAATCGCATCGGTTTCACGGATGGTCGCTAAAAATTTATTACCTAAGCCTTCGCCTTTGGAGGCGCCGGCCACTAAACCTGCAATATCGACAAATTCCATCACCGTGGGCAGAATACGCTGTGGCACGACGATAGCAGCAAGGTTATCCAAGCGTTTATCCGGCACGGGCACGATGCCGATATTCGGTTCGATAGTACAAAAAGGGTAATTGGCCGCTTCAATACCGGCTTTAGTGAGCGCATTAAATAAGGTTGATTTCCCGACATTGGGTAAACCAACAATCCCGCAACGAAAGCCCATGATGATAGTCTCAAAAAATGGACCATTGTAACGAGTTAAGACGAGGATTGACAGGAAATACACGTATTATTCAATGTAATCCACCGATCAATAATGACTGCAAATAACACAGCGCGTCATTAATCTCTCGACTCGTGGTCAGCTTACCCAAACTGAATCGTATTGATGCTTGGGCAAGTGTCAATGACACACCTTGTGCCAATAAGACATGCGAAGGCTGCTTGGTATTAACATTACACGCCGAACCATTTGAGACAGCAACACGTTGATTGTAGGCTTTCGATAAGGCACTGCCATCCACCCCGCTGACACCGACATTAACGATATGCGGCACTTTAGCGGCCAAACCCGAATGCACGACCACCTGTGGAATCAACGCTAAATGCGCTAACAATTGCCGATTCAACATACCGATATGCCCCGCATTTAACGCCATTTCAGCCCCCGCTAATTCTGCGGCGGCGGCGAAGCCTATCACTTGATGAGGTGCTAGCGTGCCGGCGCGTAAAGACTGTTCTTGATTGCCCCCATGCAAGAGTGGTACCAATTTTAAGCGTGGATCGGCACGAACCACCAACGCCCCGATACCTTTGGGGCCGTAAATTTTATGCGCCGTCACACTGAATAAATCGGCCTGCTGACTGATGTCTGTCAGGGGGATTTTCCCCAACGCTTGCACTGCATCGACATGCAAACGCGCACCATGCGCATGGACGATTTGGGCTATTGCAGCAATGTCTTGAATAACACCCGT
>CANCKG010000182.1 GCA_947378515.1 Gammaproteobacteria bacterium
CACCATCGCATCATCGCCAGCACCGGGTGTGCCCGACAAACCTAAGACTTCGACCGGAATAGAAGGGCCTGCTTCATCGATCGAATTACCATTTTCATCTAACATGCCACGCACCCGGCCGTATTCGACGCCGGCCAATAAAATATCGCCACGACGCAAAGTGCCTTGTTGCACTAAGACGGTTGCCACAGGACCACGACCTTTATCGAGACGTGATTCGACCACCACCCCACGGGCAGGTCCATCTCTAACCGCTGTTAACTCTAAGACTTCGGCTTGCACTAAAATCGAATCGATTAAGCCATCGATGCCATCACCGGTTTTGGCTGAAATCGGAATAAACATCGATTCCCCGCCCCAATCTTCGGCAATAATTTGGTAATGTGACAATTCACTTTTGATCCGTTCGGGATCAGCGCCTTCTTTATCCATTTTATTGACAGCGACAATAATCGGCACGCCAGCTGCTCGCGCATGGTGGATCGCTTCAATCGTTTGTGGCATCACGCCATCATCGGCCGCCACCACGAGAATAACGATATCGGTCGCTTGGGCACCACGCGCCCGCATGGCGGTAAATGCTGCGTGACCTGGGGTATCTAAGAAAGTCACCACGCCTTTAGCCGTTTCAACATGATAAGCACCGATATGCTGCGTAATCCCACCGGCTTCGCCAGCTGTGACTTTGGTGCGACGAATATAATCGAGCAAGGATGTTTTACCGTGATCGACATGACCCATGATCGTTACCACTGGCGCACGTTTGCTTTTTTCGTGACCGAGATTTTCAAAACTTAAGGCTAAGGTTTCTTCGATTTCATTCGCGCTGGTGGCAATCGGATTGTGACCCATTTCTTCGACCAACAACATCGCGGTATCTTGATCCAACGGATGATTAATCGTTGCCATCACGCCCATTTTCATGAGTTTTTTGATGACCACTGACGCTTTGACCGACATTTTTTGCGCTAATTCTGTCACCGTGATCACTTCAGGCACTTTCACTTCATGGACAATTGGCGCGGTCGGTTGTTCGAAAGCTTGTTTAATACCTAATTTATCAGCATCAAATTTACGGGTTTTAACGCGTCTACGACGCGGCCCTAGCAAGGCATTATACGTTTCTTCATCGACTTCAGCATCTTCATTATAGGCAATGGCTTGGGCTCTGATTTTATGCGGGCCAATGTCTTTTTCGCGTTCATTTTTACTGCGAATCCGCTCTTCTTCTTTGGCTGCTGCCGCTTTCGCAGTCATCGGCCGATTACCCATCGGCGCTTTCGCCGGCGCTGGCTTCGGTTTGGCAGTAGCTGTTGTAGGAGCTCCTGGCCGAGCAGCTGTGGCTGGTGAACCTGGTCGAGCAGCTGGCGTACCAGGCCGAGCCTGAGTGTTAGTAGGAGCTCTGCGCACAGGCGCACTTGTTTGAGGCCGAGCCCCACTCGAGGCATCAGTTCGTCTTACAAAGTCACTGCGTGGTGCCTGAGCAACAACTGGCTTTACGGCTTGTACCGCTTCAGTGGCAACAACTATGTCTTCTGGTGTGGGCGGTATCACTACGACTTCAGGCGCTTTAACCAAAATTTCACTAGCGGCTTTTGCTGCAGCCTGCTCGGCTACTTTGCGTTGTTCTGCAAAACTAGTTTCCACACCGTCTGGCTTCACCATCGTTCGTTGACGACGCACTTCGACATTCACCGTTTTGGCTTTTCCTGCCGAACCTTCGACGCGTAGTTTTGACACTTCAACCGATGTACGCTTAAGCGTTAGCGTTGCATTTGCAAGCACATCACTATCACCACCTGCGTCGTGTGGCTTTTGCAAATGCGTCAGTAATGCCCGCTTTTGCGATTCACTCACAGTTTGATTAGCAGAGGCAACGTGGATGCCAGCTTCCTTAAATTGCGCTAACAATTTTTCAATGGAAACACCGACGGTTTCAGCAAGATTTTTAACAGTAGTATCAGCAGCCATAGCAGTTTGTGTGTATTTTTAAGTGTAAATGTTTAAATAAACCAATGGGCACGTGCTGCTAAAATCAACTTAGCCGCTTGCTTATCAGTAAGCTTGGTAATATCCAATAAATCTGCAACCGCTTGTTCAGCCAAGTCTTCACGCGTCACAATGCCGTGCTTGACTAATTCGTGCGCTAACGCTTCGGTCATATCGTCTAAGCTAAGCAAATCTTCAGCAGGAAACAGTTGATGTTTCGCTTCTTCAGCAATAGCCCGAGCTAACAGCGCATCTTTTGCTCTGGCACGTAGAGCATCCGTCAACGCTTCATCAAAACCATCAATTTCAACCATTTCGATTGCTGGCACATAAGCGACTTCTTCAACACTGGTAAAACCTTCAGCGACTAAAATATCGGCTAAATCAGCGTCGATACCTAAATCTTTCATGAAGATATTACGCACAGCATTTATTTCATTGGCTCGTTTAGCATCAAATTCACTCGTGGTCATGACATTAATCCGCCAGCCGGTAAGTTCAGTCGCTAAACGAACATTTTGACCATTACGACCAATCGCTTGGGCTAATTGCTCTTCGGCAACCGCTAATTCCATAACTTTTGATGCTTCATCGATCACGATTGAAGCAATTTCTGCCGGCGCCATCGAATTAATCACTAATTGTGCCGGATTGTCTGACCATAACACAATATCAATTTTTTCACCGTGTAATTCAGCCGAAACTGCTTGAACTCTAGAGCCACGCATACCTACACAAGCACCAACTGGATCAATCCGACCATCATTGGTTTTAACCAAAATTTTAGCGCGAATACCAGGATCACGCGCAGCACCCATCACTTCAATAATATCTTCAGCAATTTCGGGCACTTCAATTCGAAATAATTGCACTAACATGTCAGATCGCGTTCGACTGACAAAAACCATAGAACCTTTGGCATCAAGCCGCACATCATACAGCAGGGTTTTAATACGATCACCCACTCTGAAAATTTCTCGCGGGATAATTTCAGTTCGCGGTAAAGTCGCCTCTACGCCACCACCAATATCCAAGTAAATTGCATCTCGCGTTACTTTTTTAACTGAGCCGGACACCAG
>CANCKG010000183.1 GCA_947378515.1 Gammaproteobacteria bacterium
TGATAGTTCCTTTTGAAGAACACAATACAATTAGCTTAATGATTCTTAAACAATTTAGCGGCCTAGCCATTTTAGCTATTTTAGTGAGCGGAATTATTTATCTTAATAGGCAAGATGAAGTTGATGAACCTGATACCAACATCATTGCACCAAGAGCTAATTCACTCATTCCTTTTTTAGAAAATTATATTGAATCTACTCCTGTAGCGGCTATGGGAGCAACACGGTCACTGACAAATCCACTGCTTCTTGCCAACGCGCTTGCACCGGACAGACAACAAGCAATTCTGCCATCAAACGATGGTGTCGTACCTTTGAGCTTAGCCCAGCGGGGATAAACTCAAAGGTGCGACATATCCCGCAACGCATGCACAAAACTCAATATTTGCTGCTTCAATAAATCCAAACCTGTTCCCGTGGCAGCTGAACAATACACCCGGGCCATACAGCCTTCGACCAGTTCAATACACGCTGGCTGATCGATCAGCAAATCCACTTTATTATAAACTTCGATCACCGGCAAATTATCGGCGTCGATCTGTGCTAATACGGCACGCACTTCACGGTATTGCTCTAAATGGGTGGGATTGGCCGCATCAATGATGTGGAGCAACAAATCGGCTTGACGGGTTTCTTCTAAGGTGGCGCGAAAAGCATCGACCAATTGATGCGGTAAATCTTGAATGAAACCCACCGTATCCACTAAAATCACTTCACAGCCCGTTTCTAACCATAAACGTCGCAAACTGGGGTCAAGGGTGGCGAATAATTGATCGGCAACATACGCCATTGATTTGGTTAAGGCATTGAATAAACTAGATTTACCGGCATTAGTATAACCGACTAAAGCAATCACCGGCAAGCGCGACCGAGCACGGGCTTTAGCGGTTTGATCCCGCTGCTGACGCACTTTTTCCAAGCGTCCTTTCAGCATCACGATTCGCGCCCGCAATAAGCGTCGATCCGTTTCTAATTGGGTCTCACCAGGGCCACGCAAACCAATGCCACCTTTTTGCCGTTCCAAATGGGTCCAGCCACGGACCAGACGTGTTGCCATATAATTTAATTGGGCTAATTCAACTTGCAACTTACCTTCATAACTTTCGGCGCGTGACGCAAAAATATCTAAAATAAGACCGACCCGATCGACCACTCGGCACTGCCAAGCACGTTCGAGATTACGTTGTTGCGAGGGGGAAAGAGAACAATTGACCAGAGCTAAGCGAACCCCATGCTGCGAAATAAGTTTGCCAATTTCAGCAACTTTACCAGTCCCTAAAAAAAACTTAGGGTTTGGCTTAGCCATTTTAACGACAATTGTTTCCAATACGCGTGCCTGTGCTGTTTTCGCCAGTGCCGCTATTTCGCTTAATGCCTCAGTAAGATCAAGGCAAGCATTAAGGATATGAATGACAATGGCTTCTTCACCGCTAGCAGGACGATCAAACATAGAACCTCGAGCGAATTGTTATTCAGCTTCGTTGAATTGGACATCTAGCTTGATATTATGGGTCGGTACTACCGTGGAAATAGCATTTTTGTATACCATTTGACTAATGGTATTGCGCAATAAAATCACTTCACTGTCAAAGGCTTCGATCTGACCTTGTAATTTAATACCATTCACCAAATAGATAGCCACTGGCACATTGTGTTGTTGTAGCGCTAATAAAAACGGTTCTTGTAACTGCTGTTTATTGTTCACAGCTTATTCTCCTTAAATGAATGGGACTGAACATTAATCAAAACGTTTAGTACAGCTTGCATTCTAAAGGAATTTGTGGCAAAAATCACCCCCACTTCAGCAATCATTATTGTGACAATCATGCTAAATCTTCAACACTTACTGAATAGTAACTATTTATTTACGGTAAATCATGATCAATTCATTGAAATGTTTGCCACCTTTTGCGGCTTGTTAAATATTTTTTTGATCGTTCGCCAAAGCAATTGGAATTTTTTATTTGGCTTTCTCAATGCTGCAGCTTTCTTTTTCTTGTTTCAACACCAGAAAATCTATGCCGATATGGGGCTGCACTTTTGTTATATGGCTTTTCAACTGTATGGTTATTATCAATGGCGTTTAGGGGGCACCAAGCACCATGGCGTCCACGTCAAGTACGCAGATGCCCGCCATTTTAGCACTGCGCTCGGTGCAATTGTCGTGCTCGCATTAACATTAATATACATCTTAAGTCATTACACCGATTCTACCCGTATTGGTTTGGATGCCAGCAGTAGCGCCATTTGCTTAGTCGCCCAATGGATGATGAGCAAGAAATGGATTCAAAATTGGTGGTTATGGCTTGTAGCCGATGTTATTGCTATTACACTGTATCTTTACAAAGGCTTATACTTCACCTCTGGCTTATATGCCATTTATATCCTTATGTGCTTGATCGGCCTTTATCGCTGGCATCAAACCTGGAAACTCGCTAAAGCAGCATGATTTTCCTGGTTATTTTTCTGCAAATGCTTCATAATTCGCATCCTTAAATAATCTTATATTCAGAAGTTACCATGAATATTATGAATATCATGAATAAAAATTCAAGCTTAAATTGAATCAAGAATAACACGTCAGCCTGAAGAGCTGGATGCTTATTACCCCTTCAAGGCTGGGTATCGCAGAAAGCACCCATTTCCTAGGCATTGCCTGGGGCTAACTACTGGCAGGCCTTCGGTCTTTAAATCGTAGAAGATAATCTAATGGTTACAGGTTTTTTTAATCAAAAAGTATCCAATCCCCCATCGCTGCCAGTCGCTGCAGCTTAAGCTTCGAGGCAAGAAATGGAGAAATGTGGTGGATGGTTACAATCAAACAATCATAACAGTCATGTTTACCCTCCCTTAACAAAGCTGAACGCACACTCCCGGAGCCTGTGAATGAGTGACCATATTATCGAACTGGTCGGTGTATCGAAGTACTACCATGACACATCGGTGCTGCACAATATCAATCTCAACATCAAGAATGGTGAATTCTTGACGTTATTAGGCCCATCCGGTTGCGGCAAAACGACGTTATTGCGGCTCATTTCCGGCTTTGAAGAACCCAGTAATGG
>CANCKG010000184.1 GCA_947378515.1 Gammaproteobacteria bacterium
TTTGGCTGTCAAAGTGCGTGAACAAATTGATAGCGCCCATTATGCGATGGCACACGGCGATTATTTACTGCCAGTGACCATGGCGCTTTATCTGTGCGGTGACAATTTAGCGCAATTGCACGATGCTGAATCGCAAGCTGAAGTATTGCTCAACAGTAATGGCTTTAAAGTTATCACAGACGATGAAGTGTTTCCTATTGATGCGTATTTACGTTATTTACCGCTGTGCTATGACTTTAATTTCGATAAAAAAAATAGCCATCGGTCACGTTATTGTCGTTTGAGTGATATTGCCAAATTGTTACCCTTTTATGGTCGCAGTACAGGAACAATGCATCCAGGAATGTTGATGTTTAATCGCGGTGGAGAACCGTGGTTTTACGATATCTTTCAAGACAAGAGTAAAAATGCTCACTTTTTGTTATTAGGTGAAACAGGCACCGGTAAATCCAACACGTTAAACTTTTTAGCGATGCACATGTTGGCGCTATACAATCCGCGTTTATTCATCATCGAAGCCGGTGGCTCGTTTGATATTTTAGCAACTTATTGCCAGCAATTAAGTTTGACAGTCAATCGCGTCAAAATTGATCCCAAAAATCCCGTATCACTCAATCCTTTTGCGCAGGGCTTAAAAGTATTAGATCAGTTAGAAGCGCTGGATGCTTACCAGCAAGCACAATATTTAAATGTGTCATGCGATAAATTAACCGAAACTCAACCAGCCGAACTAGACGATGAAGATCGCGATATTTTAGGCGATATGGTTTTAGCAGCTCTGGTCATGATTACCGGTGGCGAGCGCAAAGAAGAAGATCGCATCACGCGCGCTGATCGCATGCTCATCATGGATGCGATTATTTTAGCGGCGCAAACTGTTAAGGCGAATGGCAAGTTGCAAATGATTGCCAGTGACTTGATCGAGGCATTTGAGCAAGTAGCAAATACGGTCCGTGATCTTGATAAACAAAAACGTGCTCGAGAAATGGCCGATGGTTTACGCTATTTCACCAAAGATCCTGTTTCGAGCCGATTTTTTAATACTTATGGAGAACCCTGGCCATTGGCTGATATTACCTTGGTAGATTTTGGCTTATTTGCCCAAGAAGGCTATGAAGCTCAGCGATCGATTGCTTTTGCCGGTTGCGTCAATAAGATGTTAACGCTAGCCGATCTTAATCAACGCTGTGGTCGCTCGATCATTGCCATCTTTGATGAAAACCATTTATTCAGTAAATTGCCGTTGTTAGCTGCCATTCAAACGCGAATCGCTAAAATGGGTCGCAAGCTCGGTTTGTGGTTATGGCTAGCGACGCAAAACTTAAAAGATTTTGCCGATGAATCACACAAAATGTTATCGCTCATTGAAACGTGGATGTGTCTAGCGCTGCCGCCCGATGAAATAGACCAGATCGAACGCTTTAAACCGCTCACGTCCGAACAAAGGGCGTTATTTTTATCGGCTAAAAAAGTTAAAGGTCAATACACCGAAGGCGTGTTATTGAGTCCGCAGTTGCAAGGCTTGTTTCGCAATGTGCCACCCAGATTATATTTGGCGATGGCCGCTACCGATCAAGATGAAAAGCATCAACGCCAGCAATTAATGCAGCGATACGGCTACAGTGAAATCGAGGCGGTTCAATACATTGCCCGAGAAATGATGAGGAGCAAATGATGAAGCTTTGGTTAGTATTTGCGTTAAGCATTTTGCTATTCAACGCCACTAGCGCAGGGGCTATTACTTCTGCTGAAATTATTAAGCAAACGAGTGCTGCGTTACCGAGTTGCTTACATTACCGAGTGCTAGGCGTGTGTTATTGGCAATATTTAGGCTTCACCAATACCACGCCTTACATCGAACATTATTTACCCGATGTTGTCGTCAGTGTTTTTGATAAGCCAGACAGTAATGCTTGGCTAGAAATGCACGATTCACTGGATCCAGCAGCTAGAATTGCCGAGGATAATATTGTTCAAGGTTTGACCGGAGATGCAGCGGGTTATGGGCGTCATAGTGCTGCAAATTTAAATGAGCAACAAGTGTTTTTCAATGCAGTGGAAGTGATCGGTAATCCGGCTTTGGGCGTCATCGGTCATGAAGGATTATTGCCATCAACGGTAATGCCGATGATGCCTTATTATCAATCGATGCTCGATGCCGCGATGTGGCGCGGCTTTCCACCACTCGCCACACCAGAGCAAATTGTAGCATTGGCTCAAGATTTCACGAGGCGGATCGGCGTGTTCCCGATCACCTGGGGCGGGGCGTTTCCTATCGAAGGCAAAGTCGATGCTAGTGATGAGGCTAAAGCTGCAGCGGTAGTTGCTCAACGGACGGTCAATTTATTATCCACCGTGGTGCCATTGCATGTGTATCAAGGCGTGTCTAACAATTGCGGCGAAGCCTGTGATGCCAGTGATTTTCACGAGAATGATGAGAATACCCAGTTTCAACGCATTTACCCCGAGCCTGAAGCCAGCTGTTCAGTCTTAGGTGAAACTTTGAATTATGGCGATAGCAGTTTGATGAGTAAGGCAAAGGGTGCTTACGTTTGGGTCGTGTGGCGTCACTACAAGGGCTGCATACAAGGGGTTGGGAAGTATATGGGGCGGACTGGATAACAATCAGTGATTGCTTAAAATATACTCAGAAAGGGTTAATGCTATGCTTTTTAAGTTTTTTTATTTGAAAGTAACGCGTCATTAACAGACTTGTCCACAGAATATGGGGGTAAGTTAAGTTTTAATGTTTATGAGATGAATAGTAGGGTGTGATTATCAGGGTCCATCTGGGTAAATGACAGATTTTCCTTTAGAATCCGACCAAATTGCTTCTTCACTCAAATCGGTTTCAATAAACTCAATGGCTACGCCACTGTTTTCATCAAGAATAATAGCGACTTTAAAGCCTTCAATAGGAAAGTAGGGGCCGAGAATGACTTTTTTACCTTTGATAACGTCGTCAATGCAGTCTACTTTAAACGCAACATGGGGCATGGTTTTAATCGCACGGTGTAAAGTGCTGTCTTTTTCAAATCGATGGTATTGAATTCGAAATTCACTGT
>CANCKG010000185.1 GCA_947378515.1 Gammaproteobacteria bacterium
AAATGGCTGCGTCAAGCTATTTAAGTCTTGCATGAACACAGAGACGGCTTTTATTTTCGCGAGCGATTTGTAACTAGCGTCTTGAAAACCCCAAGTCTTTTGCCAATAATCCTCGAGACTTTCTTGTTTGAGCGCGATAGCGCCGCGATAACCGGCCAGCGATTTTTGCAACAGACTTACCGCTGTCGCCGTAGTGCGTTTCACGCCTTTGTGCGTTAAATTCAAATACAAGGCTTGTTCTTGAGCCGTATCGATTAAATAACTCAAGTGCTGCGGTTGAGCCTCGATCGCATCCTGATCATGGCTCTTTTCAACAGCTTCGGTCGCCGGCGTCAAACGCACGATTAATTTTTGATCGCTATTGGTGATGGGTATACTATAAATAGGAATATGCTGATGATGCATCAGCGCTTCGATACGAGTAATGACTTTAAAGGCTGTAGAATTTTCGTCGACTGAGATGACCAAGGCTGTTAACGCTTGTATTTCAGCTTCTTTAGCCTCAAATGCAGCCTTTCTTTTATCATAAGAGGCTTGTTCGCCTTCACTCGTAGCCGTTCTTTCATCAAGCACTTTGGGTTCTTTTATGCCATAAAAAGAACGTTCGCCCAAGCTATTGTAATAACCGATTTTGTTATTCACCAAGAAATAAGCGGCATTCGTGTCATTATTCCACAATTTTTGAATTTCTGCCGCCGTGGGCCATCCTTCTTGTTTAACAACCGTACATCCTTGATAAGGAATCATAGTTTACATCCTGATGATTTATATACCTATGGTAGCACTATAAACGTTGAATCCTTAAGCCCATATGAAGGTTTTTGCACGATACGCTAAGCTATACCGCTCGCCAATGAAGATGGGAGGTTAGTGATTTAATGTGCGCCTATGACGAGCAGTATAGCTCTATTTTAAATTTATACCTATCGCACCGAAAGGTGCGATAGGTATAGCAGATGTGATTACAAATACCAACGCCGACTTTAGCCTTCAAGGCTCGCCGACTGGCTTTACGTTAATTCAAAAAATTCAAGGGATTAACCGGATGGCCCGCTTGCCTAACTTCAAAATGCAACATCGCCGTAGATGACTCAGAATCACCCGATAAAGCGATGACTTGACCCGCGGTTACAGCCCCACCTTCTTTGACCAGTAATTTCGAATTATGGGCATAAGCGGTCATCAAATCATGCTCATGTTTGATGATTAATAATTGGCCATAACCGTGTAAATTATCGCCGGCATAAACGACGCTGCCCGCGTCAATGGCTTTCACCGGTGTACCGATTGGCACCGCAATATCTAAGCCCTTACAACCATCCTGACCAAAGCTGGCGATGATTTTACCTTTCAATGGCCAGGGAAAATGGCCTTTGCCCAGCGCCACTATCTCAGGCACCTTAGTCGTCGGCGAGTTTACAGCAGGCGCTAACGGCTTGACAACAGGCGCAGCCGTGCTCGATGCTCTCGCTTTAACCGCTACTTTATTAACACTGCTGCTACTGCGGCCTGTCAACTTTAAACGTTGGCCTGGCGTCACAGTATAAGGCGCGATTAAATGATTGGCCGCGGCGATACTTTGATAACTTTTAGCAAACTTCCAGGCAATCGAATAAATCGTATCGCCCGGTTGCACGACATAACTGTGTTGCGTACTATTCACATGCGCCCAGCCATTAGCGACCGGCGCCGGTGCATGGGAACTTTCACAGCCACTCAACAACAAGCAACTGCTCAATAATAATGACAAAATACAGTATGTTTTAATTGGCATCAATGACATAGCTTCCAAATTAGCCAGGCTAAAATAATCAGACCGATACACAACCAACCCAAATGATCGATATATTTTAATAAAGAGCGTTCCATTCGCACCCCACCTACCCGAATAACCCATGCTACCAAGAAAAATCGTCCGCCTCTCCCCACGATCGAGCCCAAGGTAAAGGGCAGCAAGGCTAAACCGGTAGCACCTGCCGCAATGGTAAACAATTTATAAGGGATAAAGGCAAAACCGGCAAAAAACATTACCCAAAAGCCCCATTCAGCAAACCAAGTTACAATCAATTCATAATGCCGATAATAACCCAAAGTGATAATCCACGGCTTCACCGCCAGAAAACAATAATGACCAATGGCGTAGCCGACATAAGCCCCTAACACGCCTCCTAGGGTACATAAACTCGCGAATCGCCAGCCTTTACTAGGCTTAGCCAGAACCATCGGTGCTAACATTACATCGGGTGGAATCGGGAAGAAAGAAGATTCGGCAAAGCTTAAACAAAACAGCCATAAGGGTGCATATCGATGCCCTGCCCAGTGCAACATTTTTCGATAAATGGGTGAAAAAATCTTCATATCAACCCATGCCTTGGTCTTTGCTGTCATCTAAACCCAGGACCCAAGTCGATAATTGATCAAATGCAGTAAAATTGGTCCAATTTAAACTTAAAGGTGTGATCGACACAAAATTATGGGCTACGGCATGAAAATCCGTCCCCACCCCAGCATCTTGTTCTTTACCTGGCAAGCCAATCCAATAAATAGTTTCACCACGCGGATCAATTTCTTTAATGGTCGGTTCGGCCCGATGTCGCGAACCAAAACGGGTAATTTGATAACCCATCAGTTCCGAGAATGGCACATCAGGAATATTGATATTCAAAATGGTTGCCGGTGGTAGCGGATCGATCATTAAACGGGCCACAATTTGTTTGGCCACTTCGGCGGCGGTCGAATAATATAAGGGGCTATGGCCCACCAGCGAAAAAGCTAAAGATGGAAAGCCCAAACTACGCCCTTCGATCGCCGCGGCGACTGTCCCTGAATACAGAACATCGTCACCCATGTTCGCGCCATTATTAATACCCGACACCACCATATCCGGATCACTGTCCATCAAGCCGGTAATCGCCAAATGAACACAATCCGTCGGCGTTCCTTCGATACTAAACCAATTGGCTTGGATTTCTTTGACCCGCAACGGGTTTGTTAAGGTTAACGAATTACTCGCGCCCGAACGATT
>CANCKG010000186.1 GCA_947378515.1 Gammaproteobacteria bacterium
ACCTCAACCTTGGCAAGGTTGCGCTCTACCAACTGAGCTATTCCCGCAGTGCTACAAAAAGAGGGCTCATTATAAAGTTTATTTTTCACGTGTCAAGTATTATCTCTTGAGTTTAACGCTTATAATGAGCATTCTAATATTTTAATAATCAGCGCTCTTATGTCACCCTCTATTTCTAAGCCCCGCTGTGCTTGGGTTAACGATTCAGCTTTGTATCAAAATTACCATGATCATGAATGGGGCATACCGATTTATCAAGATCGGTTATTATTTGAGTTTTTGATTTTAGAAGGCATGCAAGCGGGCTTAAGTTGGTTGACGGTATTAAAAAAACGCACGCATTACCGCGTGGTTTTTGATCAATTTGAGATCAGCAAAATGGCTTACTATGACACGGCTAAGATAAACGAATTGCTCAACGATCCTGGCATCATTCGTAATCGCTTAAAGATTCACGCGGCGATTAGCAATGCGCAAGCACTACTAAGAATGCAGCAAGCAGGCTTAAGCTTCAGCGCGTATATTTGGTCTTTTGTCGATGGAACAGTGATTCGCAATCATTGGCAACATAAAGAACACGTGCCGATCACCTCGACTATTTCCGATGCCTTAGCGAAAGATCTCAAAAAACGTGGCTTTAAATTTGTCGGCACGACGATTTGTTATGCATTCATGCAAGCCGTTGGCATGGTCAATGACCACACACAGGATTGCCATTGTTATTCAAAAGCCCCGTTGATGTAAATAGTGCCATTGCTTGACTTTGGCGTTAAATTCTTGCGGCATCAGCTCTGATCCAAATTTTTTTATTCGAGTCTGCTCTTTTAATTGCTCCCAATCGTAATCACCACGAGCAAAAGCTCGGCTACAAGCCCCATCACTAATTCCACGCGCCTTTAATTCATAAGCAATTTTCTTGTACCCATAACCGCGCAACACCCGAAAATGAAGGTATGCATCGGCAAAACGGTCATCACTCTGATAATTTTCTTGCCCCAGTAATTCGATGACTTGATTGATTAAAACAAACTCTTCGGGAAAGCGCACCGTCAGTTTTTGACTTAATTGCCATCGACTATGTTCTCGCCGCGCTAAATAGGCTAAAGCTGCGGCATAAATACTTTTAAATTCGCTCATAGCAATCTTAAGATTTTTGTAACCGGCGCTGGAATGCCAAGCTGTAATGCAGCTTCGAGCGTATACCATTGATGGTCGGCCGGCAGTGGTTGTTTGGCTTTATCGGTGCAATCGATCAGCTGGATGGCAATGTCTAATGAAAAATGACTGAAAATATGGCGAAAGGGTTTTAACGCTTGCTGATGTTTTAATGAGAATGATCTGTCTGCTAACCAAGCATCAATGTGTTCTGGAGCAGTTATTTCCGGTAAACACCATAAGCCATTCCATAAGCCAGATAATGGCCTCTGAACTAATAAGATTTGTTGCTTAGCATTACGGACAACCAGCATCAGCGTGCTTTTAAGCGGATTCTTTTTGCCAAGTCGTTTGTTGGGTAATAATGCTGTTTCATTAAAAATAAACGCGCGACATTGTTTTGCCAAAGGGCACTGCGAACACAGCGGTTTCGTGCGCGTGCAAATGATCGCGCCTAAATCCATGATGGCCTGAGCATAATCGGCACTGCGCTTAGCTGGTGTGTAATGGGTGGCTAAGTCCCACAGCTTTGTTTGCAGCAAAACCGTGCCGGGATCCCCATGCACGGCATGAAACCTAATCAAGACCCGGCGAACATTGCCATCTAAAATCACTCCATATTGGTTAAAGGCTTGAGCCAGAATTGCCCCGGCTGTCGACCTACCGATGCCAGGCAGCGCCATTAACGCACTTAAGCTATTAGGAAACACCCCTTGAGCGACAATTAATTGCGCGGCACGGTGTAAATTTTTAGCGCGGGTGTAATAACCTAAACCCGCCCATAGACTTAATAATTCATCAATGGACGCTTCAGCTAAACTGCTCACAGTTGGAAAACGACGCATGAAATTATTAAAATAAGGAATTACTGTGGCTACTTGGGTTTGTTGCAACATGATTTCAGACAGCCAAACAGGATAAGCATCACGCGGTGATTGCCACGGCAAGTCATGACGACCATATAGATCAAACCACGCCAATAATTGCTTTTGAAAATATTTCGGCATGAGCAGAACTTCAATTGCCAAATAATTTGTTAAGGTCGAGTTTGTGTACTAAATGTTCGACTCGTTGACGCAAATCTTTATGGACCTCAGGCTTGGTAATCACTTGTTGCACCAGAGCTTGGGTATCTAATTGAATAATGGGCTTGCCGAAGTTACCGGTGACCCACAGTGGAATACCACCGAAGCGTTTAGTAGTTCTGGCGGGTTGAATGAGCAAATGGTAATCGTAGTGTTGCCGCACTAAATCCACCGTGCCATGGCCATGAATACGTAATTGCGGATTTTTTAACAAGAGATCTTGATTACTGACGACGCCATTTTGAATGGTTAACGTGACGCTCAAGTCGCCAAAAGGGGTACTAGCAAGTGCACTGGCATTTTGTACCATCGCATTGTTTAACCAATGCCCCGCATCAAGTCCATAAAGGACACCGTCTTTAACGAAAACTTTTACATCAGCATCGAGGTTTTTCTTAAACGCAGTTAAATCTGTACCACTGCTAGTGAAATTTGCTTCGATCGTAGCGGTTCCAGCGATATTGAGTGCCGGGTCCAATAGATGGATTAATGGTTGTATCTGAATAGCCGTAAAATATTGTTTGACTGAAAAAGCAGGTATGGTAGCGCTAAAATCCATTTGACTGCTGCCTTGATAATGGCCGCCTAATAAATCCGCTTGGCTTTGTTGAAAGCTGAGTACCGGTCCCTTCATATCGAGCAGCGTCGAAAAATGGTTGATCGCAATGCCTTGTAAGTTTAATGATTCGATAGCCAAAGGTCCGCTTAAAGCAAAACTTTGTTGGTGAATCGGTAATAGGATAGTTAATTTGGCGGTTAATTTTGCAAGTTGCAGGGTAGAGG
>CANCKG010000187.1 GCA_947378515.1 Gammaproteobacteria bacterium
GCTTGTCCAAATACAGCTTTATGGAAGGCAGGTACCAGCGGTGCGCCCTGCCCGCCAGCCGCCACATCGCGGCTCCTCAAATCCGCCACCACGTCAATCCTCGTGCGCTCGGCGAGCAGGGCAGGATTATTCAATTGGATCGTGTAACCGCCACCATCAGAAATCGACCCGCTTGGGCAGTGGCGTACCGTTTGACCATGCGCGCCAATGGCACGGATGTCTTCGCTCTCTAGTTCTGCGGTGTAGAGTAATCCAGCCACGACTTGCGCATAGAGCAGCACCAACTGATTCGCAGCGAGACCGGCACGGTGCAGCTCATTGTTACCAGCGGAATTGAGTGCCAGCATCTCCATCTTCAAAGCAGCTGAAAACGGCAAGCTGTGATGTGCAATCACCTTGCATCCCACGCCAGCTAAATCCACCACAACACCGTCCACGCCGTCCATCGATGTACCCGACATCAAGCCGATGTAGTAGTCGTGCTGCGGGGCTTGTTTAGTGGTGTGCGCTGTGCTCATAAAATCAATTGTATGAACTCTTTGAAAAATGATATCTCCCCATCTGTCCAAGCGGCACTAGCCGTCTCTCTACGCGGAGTCAACGAACTCCTCCCGCAAAACGAGTGGTTCAAGAAACTCCAAAAATCTGAAAAAACAGGCGTACCTCTGCGCATCAAACTGGGGCTTGACCCGACTGCGCCAGACCTACATTTAGGTCATACCGTGGTGCTGAACAAAATGCGTCAACTCCAAGACCTTGGGCACACGGTCATCTTTTTGATTGGCGACTTCACCAGCACCATCGGTGATCCGTCAGGTCGCAACAGCACACGCCCGCCGCTCACCCGCGAGCAAATCGAAGCCAACGCCACGACCTACTTCAACCAAGCCACCCTGGTGCTAGATAAAAGCAAAACCGAAGTTCGCTACAACAGCGAGTGGTGCGACCCGCTGGGTGCACGCGGCATGATCCAGTTAGCCGCCAAATACACCGTGGCACGCATGATGGAGCGCGACGATTTCGACAAGCGCTACAAGGCCGAGCAGTCCATTAGCGTGCACGAATTTTTGTACCCGCTCATGCAAGGCTATGACAGCGTGGCGCTCAAAAGCGATTTAGAACTGGGCGGCACTGATCAAAAATTCAACCTGCTGATGGGACGTCATTTGCAAGTGGAATATGGCCAAGAGCCGCAGTGCATACTCACTATGCCACTGTTGGAAGGCCTCGACGGCGTGGACAAAATGTCCAAAAGTAAAAACAACTACATCGGCATCACCGAAGAGCCCAACACCATGTTCGCCAAGGTGATGTCCATCTCCGATGTGCTGATGTGGAAGTGGTACACCTTGCTATCGTTCAAATCTGAGGCCGATATTGCGGCGCTCAAAGCTGAAGTGGATGCAGGCCGAAATCCACGCGATGCCAAGGTGATGCTGGCCAAAGAGATCACGGCACGGTTTCACTCAGACGCAGCAGCAGATACAGCCGAGCTTGATTTCAACAACCGCGCTAAAGGCGGCATCCCCGATCAAATTGACGAAGCGACTCACGCATTAGAAGCAGGCGCACCCATTGGCATAGCCGCCCTCTTGAAAGCCTTATCCCTTGCGGCCTCTAACGGAGAGGCTAATCGCTTGATAGATGGCGGCGGCGTACGTGTGGACTCCGAAGTCGTTGCTGATAAAGGCCTCAAGCTAGAAGCAGGCACTTACGTTGTGCAAGTGGGTAAGCGAAAATTTGTGCGGGTTACTTTGCTTGATTAATCACGTTACAAAGCTTCCACTAGATGAACTCACACAATCAGCATGTGAGCGTTTTGACATGATTCTGCAAGAGCATGCTATTACTAAATTAGCATTGCAATATATGGCTAGTGCCGATCCAGATGCATTAACAGCTTTTATCAGAGTCGGTAATGGTTTGCGGACTCCACACGATATTTCTAGTGTCAGCACAGAACAATGGCTTGAGCGTGTCACTCAAATAATATCCAAGAAAGAAGAAGCGTTTTATCAACTTCGAGGAAATTTACTCGTTGCCTTATGCAGTGCACTTGAACATGCAGTAAAAGCGTTCTGTGCTGATGGACTTATTAATCGACCGGGTACGCAAAATGATTGGAGCACTATGCGCGGTAGGTATGATTCAAAATCTGACGACATTTGGAAAGTAACAGATGATTTATTTTCAGAAACTGCTAGAAGAACACCGATGGCAAATCGCATGACTGAGTTCATCCTTTCCAAATGCTCTGTACCTGTTGGCCGCTCTTTTAGCCAGCATAGCTTTGATACCAAAATCTTGAATAATGCCTATCGTGGTAGAAATATTTTTGTGCATACGGGATATCATGTATCGACTACATCCCCCACACTCAATGCTGAACTACTTTATGAATACGTGAAATCAATGCGTGATTTTATTGAAAGCTTGAGAAGTGCTTCAGAACAGCTCACGTTTAACGACTTCTAGACTTACCTAATCACAATGATAGTTTTTCTATTTTCCCTCGGTTTAGCATACATTCTTTACACTTATTTCTCAACAGAGAATAAAAGGAAAGAGCTATTCAAAAAAGCCGAGATTCGGCAAGCGGCTCACGGCCCTTTCACTATCGGCTATATTTATTATGGGCAAGGAGTTGCAACAAATGCTAATGCTGACTTCTTCATTATCGTGGGATCTACATATCTAGGACCAAGCCCATATGGAAACACAAAAACCTACGAGGCCTCATTTGAGGTGCCTCGCTCACAGCTTTTGCGTATTACATATAAGAGCGTGTCAAAAAATATCAACGAAAAGCAATCAAATTTAGATACAAGTTCATACGATCTTTTGATAGACGGCCCTAATAGCTCATCAATTAAACCAATTACAGTAAATCTGAATGCGTACGCTCGACACATTGATCCTTGGATTAATACAGTTTTCGGATTTGAAGCAAAAAAATATGGTGATTCATTGGATATTAAATAGTAGTGTCATCTTGCCAATTCAATGGACGACGAGGCGGTAAAACTAGGACGAGCACTTGCATTTTGTGCAAGGGGTAAGCGCAAATTTGTACGGGTGACACTCGCGTAACTGAAACACACATGAAGCGCACATAAAAAAATCCCCTCGCTTTTGACGAGGGGATTTTTATTTTGGTGAGCTGCTTGTTATTTATGCAGCCACCGTATCCGCTGCCGCTTGAAACTCTTCCATCTTGTCGAAGTTCATGTACTTATAAACATTGGCGCTGTCCTTGTTGATCACGCCCACATCGGCCAAGTATTCGGCTTTGGTTGGGATGCGTCCAATCTTGGATGCAATTGCTGACAACTCGGCGCTGGCTAAATACACGAAGGTGTTTTTGCCTAGGCGGTTCGGGAAGTTACGCGTGCTGGTGGACATGACCGTTGCGCCTTCTTTCACTTGCGCTTGGTTGCCCATGCACAGCGAGCAGCCTGGCATTTCCATACGTGCACCGGCTGCACCAAACACGCCGTAGTGACCTTCGGCCGTCAGCTGCGCCGCATCCATCTTGGTGGGCGGTG